>NZ_JAHRXJ010000010.1 GCF_019104765.1 Synechococcus sp. HK05
CGGCATGCGCTTGCTGAAAATTCAGGTTCCCGGAAGCTGTAGCCGAGACCTGCATACTTGCGCCACGGCAGCATCCATACGGTCAGCCTGCGTTGCGCCGGGGTATGGCGCTGGAGGCAACTGCTTGAGCTGAAGGATCCCATAGGCCTCGGGTCCGGTGATACGGCGATTGCTCCATCGAGCACAGACCCCTTGGATCTGGGCACCACTCAGCCCGATCAGCAGAGCCAGACTTCCTGCGAGCACGTGTCGTGAACCTGCAACACCACGATGGTGCAAAAGACATGTTGGATTGTCAGCCGTTGAGGCTGGTCCATTCACTCCCGCTCCACAACAGGCGCCCACTCAGCCCGGATTCCGATGGCAGGCACATCCGGTTCCTCGTTGGTCTTCGCCAGCCATTGGGAGCGAAGGATCCGATACCCCTTGCGCACATTCCGCAGTCCCACCGGTGCCTGCGCCGCTGTACAGGACTTTCCTCCATAGCTGCAGGGCGAAGGTTGACTACTAAAGCCAGGCGGCCAGGATCAGCGCCGCAAGAAGGAAGTGTCTCTGCGGATCGGTGGTGCAGAGCTCAGTTGGGAATCAACCATCTGTGCACCACGCCTTCATCTTCTGCACCGGACGTAGCGACAACCATCATCTGATCGTTGCAGCGTCGGCGCTGCACTGGGAAGTATTAAATTACTCTCACTTCGATCTTGAACCAAGAACTATCAGCTCAAGAAACGACTCTCATCAACGAGCAATGGCTTGCGCGGCCTATGCGGAAGGACCTCAATTAGAGCACGCCTATTAGTCGGCGCCTCATCCGTAGCTCTTTGAGAGACTGCCTGTAGAGCCGCATTGTACGCCCGATCAAAACATTGGTCAGCCACCTGCTCCCAATAGCACCGTATAGCCTCATCCATTGGAGACAGCGCTTCTTAGTGGAGTCAGTCGAGGGCGCTGGCTCAACTGATAAGCCATCCCGAGACTGATCGAGATGACCACGACTACGAGACTGACAATAAGCCGGTAAAGGGTGAATCCAGATTTTCTATCCCGTCGCATGTTCTAATTGCACTTTTGCGCATTGAACCAGCAGAGTGGCCAGGGCGCAGGGGATTATTCACTGGGTGCATACTGGGAATCACGGGGCGCATACCACACGGGTCAAGACAACTTCATCCGGTGCAAGTACGTTCGGATCGCGACGACCGATTCCGCCCCCATCGTGCATCTAGCGGAAGTTCACCGTATTCAACGATGGTGAGCCCCGACGCGTAGACACTCGGATTTGGATAAAGATTATTTGTTCATCTAGCTTAAAGCCCATCCCCGTTCCGGAGCGGGCGCTCAGGCTCACCAGGTTGTACCCGGCGCGTTCTCGCTCAAACGGCAGCGGCTCCTGCTCTGGCTGCGGTGACCAGCCAGCAGCAAGAAGATGGGCATTCACCACTGCGATCGGTTCGTTGACCGCCAACGCAGGAGCTCCGGCGGAGTAGCCATCGGATCGGAGAGCCTGCGTCAGAGCTAGTGCGGCTATGGCTCCAGTTTTCGATGTTGCCTGACAAGAGGCCCGCACCATCGACTGGAGGCTGCTCCTGACGACATGACCGCGTGCTCCACGCATCGACTGGATTCCAGCAACAACAGGCGAGGGTGAGGGTTGAGACCCGGGTTGTTTTCAGATTGGCTCGAGAGCATCGAGCAGGGCCTGCAGTTCCGTCTGCGGATCTCGCTGCAACACGGCGATCACATCAGGGCTGGTGGCAGCGGCCTGAGCGATGGCAGCGCCAATGGCACCAGGCAACTGATCCGCCAGCTGCAATCCCATCGCTGTGATCTCCCCGTCAACGGTGACCAAGGCCAGATTGCTCAGCCACTCCATGGCGGTTCGGCAGACGGGGTTCTTGAACGCGATGCACTGCAGCAGTTCGCGGCACTCTGCTGCATACAGAAAGAGCCGCAGGGCGCGGTGCTCGGCCCGCTGGCGAGCGGTGGATGCGGAGGGCTCGATGAGCGCAGCGTTGCCCGGGGCCTTGGCCTGGGTTGAAGCCGGCGCGTCGCACTGGCCCTGGAGAGCCGTGTTCAAGCGCTGCTCCGCCGAGTGGCGCAACACCCCATCGGGCAGCTGCTCAATCAGGGCCTGACCGGCCTGCTCCACCGCTTGGAGAGTCTCCAGTGATGGGGAAGCACTGCCTGCGGCCAGCGGAGCCAGAAGCCGGTCCAGGCGCCACTCCAGCCAATGCCTGGCTGAGGCAATCAAGCCCTCAACAGAGGTTGGACCCTGGCTGCGAATCAAGCCATCGGCGTCCTGGCCCTCGGGCAATTGCACTACCGATGCACTCAAACCACCAGCCACCAACTGCGACTGCAACTGTTCAATCAGGCGTTCGGTGGCGGCCTGACCTGCGCTGTCGCCATCGAGGGCGATCAGCAGGTGCTTCATCCCCTGGCGCCTGAGGAGCTGCAGCTGCAACTCCGACACGCTCGTGCCCAGGCAAGCCACCGCATGGGTGAACCCCGCCTGGTGAAGCTGGATTACATCCAGCGGGCCTTCCACCAACAGCGCGGTGCCTTGCTTACGGATCGCCTCTGCGGCTTGATCCAGGCCGAACACCAACCCATTGCGTTGGAAGAGCAGGTCTCCTGTGCTGTTGCGGTACTTGGGCTCTTGGTTGCCAGTGGCGCGGCCGCAGAAGCCCACGGTCTGGCCGGAGGCGTCGTTGAGGGGGATCACCAGCCGGCCAGAGGCAAACCCGAGCTGCCAGGTGGTAGCGATCTCGGGGCTGATGCCCCGGGAGCGGAGGTAGTCAGCGCCAGCGCCGCCCTGCTCCAGCTGTTGCAATAGGGCCTGGTGGAATTGCTGGCGTTGCTCGCTGCGCTGAGCCATCAACTGACGGCGCTCTCGCCACTCCTGCTCAAAACGCGCCTGCGCCTCAGGGTCACCCTCAGCCACACTCACGCCGGTGCGGCGCGCCAGCTCGAGCACCGCTTCCTGAAAGCTCAATCCCTGCCTGTCCTGCAGCCAGCCGATGGCATCGGTGCCCTTGCCGCAGACAAAGCAGTGCACCCGGTTGCGCGTCGGGCTGACGGATAGCGAGGGATGGCGATCGTCGTGCCAGGGGCAGCGGGTCACGAACTCCCGGCCAGTCTTCTTGAGTTCAGCGGGCCCAAAGAGATCGGTGATCTGGGCCCGTTCACGCACGCTCTCCAACACCGCCGGTGTGAGCAGACCAGCCGGGCGTCCGGTGGGGTGCCCACTTGGGGCGCGCCGGCCCGCACCTGCAACCACCCGGTGAGAGGCGGCCATGCCGCCGGCTTTGCCGTTGCTCATAGGCACTCCACGCCGGGGTAGAGGTCGCTGCCGGTGAACAGCTTTCGAGCCTCATCGCCTTCCAGGTAGCAGTGGCTGCGGTCCAGGCGGATGGTGGTTTTACTCAGCTCGTTGCCGCTGGCCATCTGGCCGTGGCGGAACTTGCCGTGGTGCACCTCCAGCAATCCCGGCTGGGCCGGTGTGAACTCATCAAGCTTGGGGCGATCGATCAGCCACACCGCTGAGGCATAACGCTCCAGCTCAGACGTCCCCGCCAGATGGGAGACATCAGGGCCGGTGGGGTTGCCGTAGGCGCCGCGGTTGAGCTGCGCCACCACGAACATGTCGAGTTCACAGCGGCCGGCAATCGCTTTGATCGTCGTGGCCCGGGCCGCCAGTTCAGCAGTGGTGTTGCTGCCAAAGCCGGGGGTGGGCCCCATGGCGTGAAAGTGATCGAGGAACACCGCCGAGAGGTTGGGGTTGGCGCTCTTGCAGTCCTCCACCAGCGCGGCCAGCGCCTCAACAGTGGCCGCAAATTTGCTCTGGTACAGCACCTCGCCCATGCGCTCGCCATTGGGGGCGATGCCGGCGGAGAACTGAGCCTCAAGTTGCTGGAGACGCTCCAGATCGCGGCCCTCAATCACCTCTCCGCGGCCCTCGAGTTCATTGGCGGAGTAGCGCGAGGAAAACACCCCGCTGGCCTTGCGGCAGTAGTTGGCAAACAGGCGAGCACCAATCGCCTGGCGGCTCAATTCGCAAGAAAGCACCAACACTGAGGCGCCGTTGTAGGCCAGCCCCATCGCTGCGGCGATGCCCACGGTGGTCTTGCCCACGCCCGAACGGGCTGCGAGCACCCAAGTGCTGTCGCCGGTCCCAGGGATCACGCCACCACGCATGTCGATGTCCAGCGAGGGGATCCCCGTCGAAATGGGCTTGGGGCGTTGGTCGGCGGGCAACGACGCCAGCGTGAGACATTTGCGGCCTGCATCGCTCGCCCTGCAGACCTGGAAGCTCTGGCTATAACGCCCTGCGGTGATCGAAGTGGCGTCATTGAGCAGTTGGCGGCAGCTCTCCAGTTCGCCGTCGATGCCGCAGTCGATCTGCTCCCGCGCCAGGAGCTTGCGCAGCCCTGGATAAAACACAGCCCTGGCCTTAGCGCTCTGGAAAAGACGGCAGGCAATTTTGAAGTCCAGCTCGGGGTGAATCAGCCCGTCATCACCCCAGGCGATCACCTCCGAGAGAGCTTCTTCGATCTGCAGCAGCGAGCCGCGGAAACGGCCGTCCAGGGCTCGCTGGCGCACGTCCTCCCGGATCGCGTAGGCGTTGAGCACATCGATGTCGCGGCGGCCGCGGAACAGCTCATCGATCTCCAGTGCCAGGGCCCTGAGGCCCGGTTGGGTCCAGATCGAGCCCGGCACCACCTCGTCAAACCGCAGCCCGATGGCGCGGCGGAAAAGGCCCCAGCGTTCGCGTTGGTCATCGGTTCCAACCAACACAGCCGCCAGCAGATTTTTTTCGTGCTCGGCGAGTGAGTGATCCGCGGGAACCTCCGGCACCTCGGCCGCCATCAGGCCTGCGGCGGTCTCGATGAACAGCCCCTGGTCGATCATCCGTTGGATCAGCGCCGGGTCAAAGGCGCCGGGGATGGTGGTCTTGAGCTCCTCGTTGCCGTTGTGGTCAGCTCCAGCGTTGCCGGCTCCGGAGTTGGCGTTTGGGGTGGTGGTCATGGCGTACACAGCGATGGGACGTGTGGACCCTGGATTCAGCACCTGGCCTCCTGGGCGAACTGTTCAGCGGCTGTGCCGGGTTTGCCGAAACCGGCGGCCTCCAGGATTTCCGCCAGACGTTGCAGTTCGCTTGCCGGGAGTGAGGCGGCCTCCATACCGCGCCCCGTCCACTGGTGGCCGTCCCAGGCGAGTAGTTCGCAGGCACGGCGGTGTTCGGGGTGGTAGGTGGCAGCCGGGCGGTGATGGCCCACTCCTGGAGTGTTCCCACCGATGCCGCATGAGGGCCGTCCGGTGTAAGCGCCCCAGGCAAAAACGTGCCAGTGCTCCACCCCCCGCCCTTCTGAGGCGCGATCCACCTGGAGCAAAGCGCGAGCACAGTCGGAGCCGTTGCGGTCGATGGGGTACTCCGTTCGCCAGAACTCGGGCATCCCCCGAAGTGCCTGAATCAGTGCTGCCTCAAACGCCTCTGCGCCACCGGCGTGACGGATCGCCTGGCGTAGGCGACTGCCCAACACCGTGCCTGTGGGTGTGTAAGTCGGCCAAGACCCCGGTTTGTGTTGGTTGTAGATGGCAGCGAACTGTGCAATCAACTTGCTTTGCGGGGGAGTGCTCTCGGGCGCAACGGAGGGTTCCGGGGAGGGTTCCCTCCCGCTTGGCTCTGCTTGCAACGGGAGAAGCTGTGCAAGCTCCTGCTCGGAAGACGGAGCGTCAGCGCTGGTCTGCCCCGCCTGCTCTCTGGTGCCCTGGAGTAGTTCCAGGTTGTGCGCCTGAGGCTCAACAACCTCCAGGAGCTGCACCTGCGTGCCAAAGGCATCGCCGCTGTAGGTGAGCCAGCCGATCGCTTGCAGATCCGCAAGGTCCTCGCGCAACAGACGCGGCTGTAGATGCCAGGCGGTGGCCAGCTCCCGCAGGGCCAGTTGCACACAACCACCGGGATCAGCTCTGCATTGCAGGTGGCCATAGAGCGTGGCCACGCGAATCGCTCGGCTGGGATTCAATGAGCCTTTGCGGCGCTGATTGAGCAGCTGCAGCGCGCTGTAGGTCTTCTGGATCGCTTCTGTGCGCGTGGCGTAGAAGCGCATGGGGCAGATCAGGAGAACCAGCTCCTGGCGACACACCAGAGGCTATGGGGGGCGTCTGGTGAACGTGCTCAGATTTGGCTGGCTCAGCGCTGGCCAGAGCATCCCGAATCCACCCGATCCAGGGAGCCGGCTGTGTTCTTTGGGCTGTTGTTTCTAAAAAGCTTTTCAGATATTTAGATGTGAGGCACAGGGTGCCCCACCCCTGAGGCATGGGGTGCTCCACCCGTGAGGCATCCAGTGCTCCACCGGTGAGGCATGGGGTACTCCAGGGTGAGGCACCGGGTGCCACACCTGGGTGAGCATCAACGGGGTCGAATCTCCACCCAGGGTTGTCCGCTGCGCTGCGCTGCCAGATCACATGCGGCGATGGGCCGCGTAGCGCAGGGCAGCCTCCAGGTCCTCGGCCTCCAGATCCGGATCGTCCGCCAGGATCTGGGCGCTGCTCAAGCCAGCGGCATCGAGCTCAAGGATGTCAGCCACACGGATGCGCATCCCACGGATGCACGGCTGACCGCCGCATTGCTGAGGGTTGGTGGTGATCAGCTCCATCGCTCAACCCTCCAGCTGAGCCAGCAGATCACTGAGTTCGATCAGGCACTGGCTGGCCACATCTTTCAGGATCTGACGGAGCGTGCCGACCCGTAAGGGCTTGTGCGCAGGAATGGTGATGTGCTGCTGCCCATGCGGTCCCTGGCGCGTCAGCCGCATGTGACTGCCACTCTGGCGCGTCACTGCGTAACCCAGGCGCTGCAGGCGTCTGGCCAGCTCAACCCCGTTGAGATCACTGGGCAGTTTCACAGAGCCAGCAGTTCCTGCCTGACGAGGTGGAGGCGCAGAAGCGACGGCGTCGCCCCCTCCTCGAAATGACACTGCACGGCATCGCGGATCTCACGGCGGAGATCCTCCAGCGTGTCGGCCTCGGTATGGATGGCCTCCCCGACCGCCTGAGCGCGGAAAGAACCGTCGTCGGCTTCCTCTACCAGAAAGAGCAGCTCGTTCATCACCGCCTGGCCAGTGCATCCACTCTGGCGCCCGCAACGTCTCCTGGGCTGCTTGCCATCGCCATAACCCAACTCCAGCGAACGGCGCAAGGGTGAAACCACGGGGAATGCTCCACGCAGTTGCGCCCCTCCCCATGACCCACCGTCCTTCCGCGCCTGGCTCAGCCGTCAGAACCTGGATCGATCACAGCTCCAGCCGTCAACCGCTGTGCGAACGCGCTGTTCTGGAGCTCTCCCGCCGCGTGCAGCGCTGGCAGCAACACCCCGCTGGTCCAAGCCACGCACCCAAGCCCGTGCGTCGCAGTGCCCTGCGCGCCCGTGACCAGCTGGTGAATCACAACCTGCGCCTGGTGGCTCACACTTGGCAGCGCCAATGCAACAGCGCCTCCTTGCCAGCCCGTGAGGAAGGCACCGTCGATGCCCTGCAGGAAGCCGCTTTCAACCTGGTGCGGGCTGCCGAGAAATTCGATCCCGCGAGGGGTTATCGCTTCTCCACCTACGCCACCTTCTGGGTGCAACGAGGTCTCAACGACTATCAGCAGCGCTGCATGCGCTCGATCCGCTTCCCGGCCGATCGTGCCGCTGCGATGATGAAGGCTGAGCGGTTGATCGGACAGCACACGCTGCGCACCGGTGAACCACCATCCCTGACCTGGGTGGCCTCGCAGCTGAAAGTGGATCGTCAACCACTCAGCCTGGAGAAGTTCAACGAGCTGTTCGACCAGTGGCAGTTGACCCGCGCTGACTCGCTGGATGCGGGGGAGCAGAGCAACGAGGAACGCACAGAGCTCAGCCTCGTGGATCAAGCGTCCCTCTACCGCGAGGCTCAGCAGCAGCTGGAGGATCAGAACAAGCGCGAGTTCCGCATGGTGGGTGAGCTGGTGCAACAGCTGGACGAACAAGAGCAGCGGCTGATCCGCAATCGCTACCTGCGCCGCCCGCCCCTGAGCCCCTGCCAGATGCGCAGGTCCATGGGCGGCCTCAAGCAGGAGCAAATCGAAGAGATGGAGGAGCGCGCTCTCGCCAAACTGCGCCATGCCGCAGAAGAGCGCAAACACGAGTTCACCCGCTGATTCACCACCGGAGAATGCGCGGAGAACAACCCCCAGGGGTAAGTCACCCCTGGGGATTTTGCTGCTGTGGTGCAACTCGTGGTTGTGTTGCTACAGCGGGGTGATCGGCGAAGGGTGATGACCCCGGACGACTTGCGCTGCCAGATCCAGACGTTGCAGCAGACGATTGAGCACCTTCTGGAGGGCTGGACTCTGGTGGTTTGCTCCAGTCATCAACGCTTTGTGGACACCGCAGCGTTGCTCTTACCGGCGTTGCGGTTCACCTCCCATTCCACAGCCGAATGCTTGGCGTTGGCCCTGCCCAGCGACGGCAAGTTGCTGGTGCTCTGTGATGACGACGGCGCCGATGGCGGGGCCGTGGAATTGATCGCACAAATGCGCGAGCGCCATGGTGCAGAACGCTGTCGCTTTCTCCTCTGCCTCGACGCAGACGTCGCCGCCTCACGCCTGGTGCACCTCTGGCGTCTGCGCCCCGATGGCCTCAGCTGCCGTGAGCGCTGCGGCAGTGGCCGCCTCTTGCAGTGCATTGCCGTTCTCCTGCGCAACGGCCGCTACGAAGACCCTCACCTCTCCGATCGCCTGCGGCAGCTGTTTGCTGATGTCACGCCCGCCAGTGAAGGCGTCGGGCTGACCCTCAAAGAGGAGCGCATCGTGCGGATGGTGGCGGGCGGCCGCAGTAGCCGCGAGATCGGCGCACAACTGGTGATGCGGGCTGATTCGGTGCGCAAGGTGTTCTGCGACCTCTACGACAAAACAGGCGCCTCCGGTAGAAGCGCCTTGCTGATCTGGGGCCTGGAGCATGGGGTGCTCAAGCAGCAAGATCTCGCCTCTCAGCTGCGCACGCCACGGCCGAAAGGGAGAGCCGCCGCGGGAGGTGGCAGCAAGCGCCAGAGCCGGGCAACACATCGCTGAGTCGTTCAGCCGCAAGCAGGGCATCGAGCTCGATGATTTGCACTGCCTCACGCTGACGGGGCAACCAACCGGCGAGCAGGCCGCGATCACCAAGGGGCAGCGGCTTGGGGAGATCGAGCCGTTGGCCGAGGAACGGCAACCAGCGCTCGAGGCCATCGGCCTCACGCCAGGGCTCAAAGCTGGCCACCTCCACCAGCTGCTTGAGCGTGGTTTCGCCGTAGCTGAGCGAGGTGAGATACATCACGTCCTTGAGTTGCTCGGCCTCAAGGGGAAGCGGCATCCAGAAGCCGCGATCGGCGGCGTTCTCCAGGGCATCGCGGTGGTGGTGGGTGAGCAGAACCTTTGTGGTCATGGCAGCGAGGAATCACTGCACCGGTTCTGGCTTTGAGGCCGCGGTTTGCACCGCCCACAGCTGTGGGCTCACCTACCCCACAGGTGTGGGATCAGCGCGTCACAGATGTGGGATGAGTGTGGGCGATCAGTTGGCGACATCAAGTCGCGATGGGCGATTTCACGGAACGGGGTGTGGCTCAAGCGCGCCATTCCCTCAGCCTTTCTTCCAGTGCCACACCCTCCAGCGAAGCCCCAATCCCACCCAAAAGGGGGCCACGCCCCCCTCGGAACCCTTGGGGAGTTGCGAGCTGTTCATGCCTGTTGTGTTGCGCGGGGCCGCCATCGGCGGCGTGTTGGCTCTGGTGGTGCAGGTGTGCGGGCCCACACCGCTCGGGGCAGTGGTGCGTGGGACGTTGATGCAACCGATTCAGGCCAGCCAATCGACTGCAGTGACAGAAATCCAGACGGACCTCCATAGCCTCCAGTCCCTGCCATTTTCTCCATGCCACGACGCTGTCTGCGCCGGCCGATGACCAGTGAACAGCGAGCCTTTGCCTGTCAACATCTGGGCCTGGCGCATCAACAGGCGCACCGCTTTGCTCGACGCTGGTCGATGTCGGTTGATGACCTGCTCGGCCCTGCTTATGAGGGTCTGTGCAAGGGCGCAATCGGCTTTGATCCAGAGCTTGGGCATCGCCCATCCAGCTATCTCGTCCCCAAGGTGAAGGGCGAGTTGCTGCATTACATGCGCGACACCGGTTTTTCGTTGCGCATCAGCCACCGGCTGCGGGAGCTGTGGATCAAGGCCCGTCGATCGGTGGCTCAGGGCCTCAGTGATCAGCAGATCGCCGATCAGCTCCAGGTGCCGCTTGAGCGTTGGCTGGAGTGCCGCCGCGCCTGCGGACAACGTCCAATTCCGCTGCATGAACTCCAGCGCGATTGAGCTGCAAGGCATTCAGCCGGTTTTTACAGACGTCCCCCATAGCCTCTCGTTAGTCGCCCTTGCTTATGGGTTCAGCCAAACACCGCCACCAACCATCCCGTCATCTCCCTGGCAGTGGACATCAACCGGTTACAAATAACGAACAAGACCGCGAACTGCTGCGGTTCAACGTGCGTCTGGCCAAGGCCCGTCAGGCCCAGGCCGACACCAACCGGATCGAACGCAAGGCCTTTCGCGAGCACGCCCGCGTGGAAAACGCCGTGGCTGCCTACACCCGCGAACTGTGTTCTCTCCTGGATGAGCGGGGATTCACTCAGGGCGTCCAGCTCTCCCGCATCCCGGAGGGCGGTGAGTCCGTGTTGATCGTGCAGCTCAGTGACTTGCACTTCAACGAGCGCGTTGAACTCCCCTCCAACCGCTACGACTTCACCGTCGCGGCGCAGCGCCTGGCCAAGCTGGCTCAGCGTGTAAAGCAGCTGGGCAAGAGCTACGGCGCCCGCAAGGTGGTCGTTGCCTGTTTGGGGGATTTCCTCAACAGCGATCGCCGTCTCGACGAGTTGCTCAGCAACAGCACCAACCGCTCCAAGGCCACACTCCTGGCGGCGGACATCCTGCGGGCGTTTCTGCTCGATCTACGCGAGCAGTTCCAGGTCGAGGTGTACGGAATCACCGGCAATGAAAGCCGCGTGAACAAAGAGCTCGGCTGGAGCGATGAACTCGCCACCGACAGCTACGACCTGATGATCTACGAGATCCTCAAGCGCGGCTTTGCCGGCACCGATGGCATCGCCTTCTGCGGCTTCCGGGCGAATGAGCTGTTGTTTGAGGTAATGGGGCGGACGTTCCTGTGCCTGCACGGCCACCAGATCGGCGCGAACGTGCAGAAGTCCGTGCAGGAAATCGCCGGCAAGTACGCCGCCCAAGGCATCACAGTGGACTACACGCTGTTCGGCCACCTGCACGCCAGCGCCATCGGCGACTACCACGCGCGCAATGCCTCGCTGGTGGGCAGCAACGCGTACTCCGAGGCGGGACTGAACTTCTGCAGCAAGGCCGCCCAGAACGTCCACATCGTGACCGGTGCGAAAGGCACGGGCGCCATTGATGGCGTGAAGGTCGACCTGCAGGACGTGACCGGCATCGAGCCCTATCCCTTTGCCGCCGAATGGGAGGCCTACTGCCCCAAGAGCGAGCGCAAACTCCACACCCCTTCTGTCGTTTATCAGGTTGTCGTCTGATGTGCATCTCCACTTCCAGCTGCAGCGCCAAGCAGAGCGCTGAGATCCAAGCCGCCCTGCTCCAGGCGATCACCGGCCTCTCCCAACTGGTGAGCCAACTGGCAAGCCAGTTCCCCATCAGCCAAGCCGCCATTCCGGCAGCAGAGCCCTGGATGGAGGAGCAGGGCACCACTGGAGAGGAAACCCGTTCACCACGCTGCGTTCCCAACCTCAGCCCCCTGTGGGATGAGCTCTCCGTTGTGGAACTGCGCTCACTGCTGCGCAGCTACCCGATCGATCGCACCTCCCTGCCCGCCGCGATCGAGCGCCTGCGCCGGTCCGAACTCATCGAAGCCCTCAACCAGATCCAGGCAATGACCATGTGAGGCGCCCTTGCGATTCAGATCCCACCCACTCCACACACAACTGCGACGCGTATGACCACAACCCTCACCACCACCAATCCCACCGCCCTTGGCGAACCCACCCCTGGATCACCAGAAGCCCTGCTGCTTCTGGCGAATGCCGGAGTTCTCCCAGCCAGCTCAGGCACAGAGGATCCGCGTTTCACCGCTGACGCCATCACCACCTGCGTCTCTCGGCTGCTCGAGGTGAAGCAACAGCAGGAGCTCCTCGCCAGCGAGCAGAAAGAACTGAACGAACAGCTGCGTCTGGCGCACCTACGCGGCGATCTGCTCACACTCCTGCCCGCCGGCAAAGACGGGAATGGTTATCAGATCACCCCCGACCTGGTGCTCAACCGGCGCCCCGGCCGCAAGCAGTGGAGCTATTCGATCGACTGCAAAGAGATCGAGTGCCAGCTCAAGGCACGCCAGAGCTACGAGCAGCAGAGCGGCCTAGCCAGCTACTCCGTGGGGGCTGCGTTCTGGGAGGTGCGGGCTGGGAAGGGCTGACGCGCCACAACACGGATCACGCGATCAAGAGCCCTGGGTCATGGCCCGGGGCTTTTTGCTGTGAACCGTCGCCGCACCTCCTCGCCACAGCCAACCGTCGCTACGACAGAGGCAGCCGTTCACTGGCCATGGGGCTCCTCTACGAACTGATCGTCGACACCGAAGCCGGCACCAGCACCATCCAGATCGAAGCCAACAGCAAGGAGGAGGCGCTGGAGAACGGCCAAGAGCTCTACCCCGGCTGCCGCCTGGCCTTGGTGAACCCCGAACCGGGGGAGCAGAACGGCTGAGCCCAACCAGGCGCGCACACCAAAAACCCCCGAGCAGCGCACGAGGGTCAAGGGTTAATCAACATTCCAATGGCAAGTGGTGATCGAAGCTGCTGGCGTTGGCACCTGGGGCCGAACGTTCTAGGTGTGAGCGATTGGTTCTCCTGGGGCACCTGTGGCGGTGCATGCGGAGTGTCGACGGTTCAGACGTCCCTAGTCAGTGTCCGAACTGACGACCTGCCCACGGTTGGGTGAAGACTGTTGGAGCAGGGGCCTGCAGTCAGCGTGCTTCTGGCAGGTAGCGGGGTGGCGTGTCGTCCATCCGGGCGCCTCCTTGGTTGATGGCTGCAGCATCGCCACTCCACGAGGGCTTGTGCAATCGGGATTTACACGCATTGCCTTGGCCGCCAAGGGCGACGAGATTGGTTGGTTTGGCGCGGCCTCTCAGCGCAGAAACACCATCCGCGGTGGTTGCGGCGGCTGCCACTGCGGCGCACATGGTGCCCAGCCCTCAGCGCGGCGTTGACGCCACAGCTCCAGGGCCTGCTCACGGCTGAGCTGTTGACGCCGCTTGAGAAGTGGCGCTTCCTGATCAGTCAGCCATTCCCCACTGGTCACCTCCAGCTCCTGCTGCCACTGGTCCCAAATCACCGGCTTGAAGTGCAACACCCGCTGGCCGTCGCTCAGCCAGCCCTCGGCCGGACAGGCCGGGATCTTGGTTTTGCGCTGACTGACGTGCACGGACCGCCGCCCCAGCCTCAGCCCACCTCCGGTGCCCAACCCCGTTGGCGCACCATGTCGTCCGTCCAGCCCTGGCAGCGGCGAATCAGGTGCTCGCCCTGGGCAATCAAGCCCTGGTGCAGCTGGCAGGTGAGCACGGGGATGCACTCCGGCCCAGCGTGATGCCTGAACCAGTGGCAGGTCATGCAGACCTTGCGGCTACGGCTCGGACGCAGCACGCCCAGATCGAGATACGACCAGGCCTCGCAGTCGCCCTGCGCCGCAGGCGTCCCCGAGCGGTTTGCCCTGGTTCGAGATAGCGCCATCACACTCCTTCATGCGTACACCAGTACTAGCAGCGATGGAGTGACGTCGGAACCCTTCAGGGCCTCACGCGATTCCTTTTGCTCGCCTTCTTCCGTTTCTGTCTGCCCTTTCTGCCCTCCCTGCTGCCAATAGTCAGCTGGTTCAGGCCCGCTGCCGCCTCAGCTTCTTCCGCGGCGCTGACCTGTCCAACCGCCGAGCTCCCTCCTTACCAGCAAGACCATGCCCTCGCGGCCTTTGAGCAGGGCGACTGGTTGGCGGAGCTCGAACTCCTCCAGCTCGCCAACGCTCTGCAGCGCACCGCCATCACCCGCGGTGGTTACGACGGCCGCTCCTTTGATCTGATGTTTGCCATCGCCGACGTGCTCGAGAGCGATCACGGCTGGAGCTTTGAGCAATCCGATGCCTGGCTTGAGCGCATGGGGCTCTGGGAGGAGGAGTTCTGATTTCTCAGAGCGCGGCACTGGCACGAGCAAAAGCGGCCGCTGTATTGCTCGCCGAAGCCCACGGGTAACTGCGCAAATGAACCTCAAGCGAATGGCCCATGCTGTGGGCCATCGCGCCTGCATCAATCCCGCGGCGGTGGCCGCGCAGGCTGTAGGTGTGCCGGAAGCTGTAAGGAACAAGCCTGCGACCTTCCAGGCTTGCGGCGTCACGAACCTGCGCCCAGGCAGACTGGCGATTCAGGTAGGTCCCGAACGAGTCACCGGCACCGTTGCCGCTTCGGAGCGGAGGAAGCTCGATCTCCCCTTCCTGCCAACGACTCAGAAGCTGCCAGTCGCTCAGGCCCCCCATGCCATCGAGGGGCAAAGGGAACACCCGACGCGCAGCGGTATCTCCGCCGCCTGATCGTTTCTGGTAGCTGCACCACCAGTAAGCCTCTCCCGTTGCGCCGTCCATTCGAACCGACAGGTGAAGCAACTCGATCGGTCGCAGCCCGAGTTCCGCCAGCAGCTTCAGGGCATCGCACCAACGCTTGCCAGCGTCATCAGTGGGCAGGGCCTCCAGGAGATCAAGGATCTGTTGATCTGTGGTGAATGGATCACCCTTTTGGATGCGGTTCACGGTCGCGTCCTTGCGGCCGACATGACGCTTCAGATCCGCCGGTGGGAGCCACAGGTCGGGAAAGCGTTCCCGCTGAACGCAGTGGTTCAGGAACTGGGCAAGGGACTGTGCACGGATCTGGCGCATCCGACTGCCCGGTGCCCAGTCGCGGATGCAGGCATCCAGAAGATCGGCCGGGTTCCCTGGGGGCTTACGCCCGTTGAGGAGCTCAACGGCCATCGAAACCACCGGCTCATAGGCGTGGTTCCAGGTGGCCTCCTTGATGTGGTTCCCGTGGTTGCGCTTCTGCTCCTGAAAACCGGCTGCCGCCTGGCACCAGTTCAGAACGGTGCTCGGCGACTTGCCGTCAGCCAGCTCCGCAGCCGCGCGGAGGGTGTGCCCGTCGCTCCAGTGGACATAGATGTTGCGGATGCGCGTGTAAGCGTCGCCGCGGGTAGCGCGGTCCCAGGCAAACGGGAGCGTGATGCTCTCCGGGGTCTCGCCACGGCGCCTGACCGTCAGTCGCACCTTTCCATAGTCTTCACGCACGGTCCAGCCGGTGGCAATTCCGCTCACCTCCTCACGGAAGAGAACCTCCCAGGCCTGTTGCCGTCTGACTTCTGGCACCGAAGACTTCCGCTCAAATCCCGCTCAAAACTAGCCAATTCGGGCCAGACAGGCCATGACAGCCTCCGCCAAAACCATTGCAGTGACTGAGATCGCAGTTCTGGACTCAACCCACGATCTGCTTTGGGAGCACTAGGTCGCAGGTTCGAATCCTGTCGCCCCGATTGACTTCTCACAGACCGAGCACCACCCCTCCGTGCAGATTTCGTGCAGCCCCCTCCAGTGGGGCAGCTCGATTTGCACGGGAGTTCCCTGCATTGGCTTGCGTAGCCCTGCAGTAGCCGTGGGGTTCTAGCAGCGAAGTCTGGAGCCCCGACCTCACGACCCGACCCGACCAACGGCGACCTCACGCCACGGGTGACGAATCCACCAGCGTCACGGAGAAGGAGCGGTGGCGCAGATCACGGCCGAGTTAGTAGAGGGCGTCGCAGATGTGGCGCCAATCGCCTGAGGTCAGCTCAGGTTGCGGCTGTGTCATGGACTGATTTTGGTCGGCAGCTTGGTATTTCGCCGGGCATCTCTCGAGGAGATAGATCCATTAAGCCTTGTCCCCAATGAGCCACAACAACAAAGCCCCCCCTAGCGTCAAAGCCTCGGGCTCAAGAGACACCATGGCGGACATGTCTTCGAAGGCTGCCACTGATGCACAGGCTTGGCCTCTTGAGGCGTGCTTCAAGGCAAAGCGCGAGCGGATCGAAACAAAAGCAGGGCCGATTGAAATTGCCTGCATGGGTGAAGGAGCACCTCTTCTAACCATCCATGGAGGTCCTGGCGGCTGTGACCAGGGCCTGGTGCTTGCCATGCCATTTGTAAGGGCCAGCTTTCACGTGATTTCGGTCTCGCGCCCGGGCTATCTCGGAACACCGCTTGAAAGCGGCATGAGCTTTAACGATCAAGCCAACCTGCTGGCCTCTCTGATGGATGCTTTGGGCTTCGACTCCTTGCCCGTTGTGGGCGCTTCTGCAGGAGGGCCTGTGGCCTACCTGCTTGCTCAGCGCCATTCAAAACGCGTACAGGCACTCGTGGTCATTGATGGTGTGACCCAGACGTACAGCAAGGAAGAGCAATTATCAGTGTTAGAGGAAGCCATTTTTCTGAGCCAACCTGGGTTGTGGTTGATGGATTGGATGGGCCGTCACTTCCCAGCCTCTGTCGTTAAGGGGCTTCTAACGACAGAAAGCACACTCAGGGAAGACGCTCTCGCTGAGCGCGTGCAGGAGGTTGTGCAGGATCCCGAGAAATTGTCATTCGTGCACATGATGATGCGCACCATGACTGAGCAGTTCAAGCAGCGTCAGCAGGGACTCAGGAATGACCTCAGCAAACTGGCAGCGATCACGAAGCTTCAACTGGATGCGATTCGCTGCCCAACACTGATCATTCACGGCGATGCTGACGCTGACGTTCCAGCCGATGACGCCCAATGGGCTCATCAGCAAATCCAACACTCCAGGCTTCACACCATCCCAGGCGGCTCGCATCTGGCCTTCTGGATTGCACCCGGCGCTGCAGAAGCCCAAGAGCTGGCCATCTCCTGGATGAGGCAGACCTCGGACTGAGCTGTGGCGGCGCCGGGGAAGATCTCCACGAATCGGCCAAGGACATGCCGTCCCGGAGGGTCTCAACCAGCGCCGCAGCAGCTATACAGCGGCATAAATCTCGCTGATCTTCGTGAAGATTCCATCCCCATCAGGATCCGTGAAGGTGCTGATTTCACTCCCATAGCGCTCACGCTCGGTCTTGATCAGGCTCATGCCATCAAACGTCCAGGTTTCGTTGGAGTCGATCCGCTCGCTTGTCCAGCGGCTATCATCGAACTCCTGAAGGTTGGTTACCCGGCCGTTGACCCAATCAAAGCGATGGGCGTCATCGCGATCCCAGGAGTCGTCGCTTCGGGATGATGCAGCAGGCAGACCACCTGCAATCACCGGATCGCTGTTCACATCGGCAGTCAGACTGCTAGATCCAGGCTTGCTCGTGCGACGCCAAATCCCATCACCGTTCGTGTCTTCGTAGTAGCGGGTTCTGTTGCGCTCCTTGTGCACAAGAAGGTCATCTTGGAGGTAGTAGCGCTCATTGCGGTCGATGTCCTCCCGCTTCCAGCGACCGTCGTCCCACTCCTTCACCTTCACCACACGAGAACCTCGGGTGCGGATCTTCAGGGCATCATCACGGTCGTCACCGCGATCGCGATCATCACGAGACATGAGGGAACTCCTGCTTCACGTTCTTAACCGTAAGCAAGCACTTGGGGAGAACTCGTGAAGCCAAGAGTCGGCCGCCATGCAAATCTATTTGCAAGCATTGGGTGACGCCTTGGCAGCATTGGCTTCAGGCGCATCCCACATCTCATCATCTTCACGGCTTTTCCCCTGCTGCCTGTCTAAAGCTCAATTTGAAGAGAGCGACCGGTTCGAAACGATGACCCATCGAGCGCTCATCAGCAGCCTGGGCGGACTCGCCATCGCCGCGTTCACGCTGCCGGCCCCAGCGTCTCCCCATCGTCCTGGCCCCTGCAGCGGCCGACTCCAGAGCCTGGGATACTCCCGGGTTGAATTGGATACCACCAGCGCCCATGCCTCGGTCTACGAGGCCAGGCGAGCAGGAGACGAGGTGAAGCTGATGGTGCAGAACGGCAGCTGCATCGTGGAGAAGGTGTGGCTCGACGACTAACGCAATGCATCAAGGCAGGCAGACGGGGCAAGGGCTTGCGCCAAGGCCGTTGGCAGGGCTGTATCCACACTCAAGACGCGATCACCCAGGTGAACCCGTTGGGCGATCACCTGCTCGGCCAACGCCACCTCAAACGGAACAAAACCTCCTTCTGGACCGATCATCACCACGGCGGGCACCGGAGGCACGTCAGCCAGGGATCGGGCGCCGCCCATGTGGGCGATCCAGCAGGGTCTGCCGGCGCAAAGCGGCACCAGCTCGTCTTCCACAAAGGGACGAAATCGCTTGTGAACATGAATCAAGGGTGCCACCGTGTCGCTGGACCGCTCCATCCCAGCCAACAGCGCTTCTTCGATCTTGTCTGGCCGTAGCAGCGGGCTTTGCCAATAGCTCTTCTCCACCCGTGCGGTGTTGATCAGGTGCACGTGAGCCACACCGAATTCAGCAACCGTGCGCAGAATGCGGCGCAACATCTTCGGCCGAGGCAGGGCTAAAACCACGTCGTAGCGATGCCGTGGCGGCGGCGGTTGATGCAGGTCAACCTTGAGCTGCACTGCAGTGGTCGTGATCTCCACCACCACACCCTCACCCCGCAGGCCGCCAATCTGCCCAACTCGAACCCGATCACCCAACTGAACATTCAGAAGATGACGAAGATGATCGGCGCGATGATCCTGCAAAAGCACAAGATCGGTGGAGAGCCAATCACGATCACGCAGAAGAACCAGGTTCATCAAATCAGCTCTCCTCTCCAAAAGGATACAAAAGCAGCACCCTCAAACAGGGAGGTTGGTGAGCTCAGCCCGAGAAATCGAAATCAACTCTTGAGATTGCGGGCATGTCTCCGAGGCACTCGCCATGCTCTGCCGCAGCGGGCAAACCCATGGATCAACAACTGGGGCGCGCCTTCAGCACCGAGCTGGTGAGGCGCGAAATCGATGCGATCACCTCGCTTGAGGAAGCCAAACGCGCAGCACACCTGCTGCTCCAACAAATTGAAATCCAACGCCAAGCCATGGATCTGTTGATCCGGATGGACTGGGACAGCAACGACATCCTCTGACGCCAGCCAACGGCAACCCACAGGCCCCATAGCCTCAAACCACCCATCACAAGCGTGACCTCTGTGCAGACCTGGCAGCTCTGGGCCGCCGCTGCGGCAGTGTTTGCCGCCTTCACCGCCCTGCTCACCAAGCTTGGTGTTCAAGGCATCGAGGCGGGTCTGGCCACATGGGTGCGAACCCTGGTTGTTGGCGTTGCCTTCACCCTGGTGCTCGCCAGCAGCGGACAACTGCGCTGGGCTCCGCTGCTGGCGCTGCCCCGCCTGGGCTTATTCACCCTGGTGCTCTCCGGTGTAGCCACCGGACTCTCCTGGTTCTGCTACAACCGCGCCCTGCAGCTTGGGCCTGTGGCAGCGGTGGCCGCCCTCGACAAGTTGAGTGTGGTGCTCGTGGCGCTTCTGGCCTGGCTGCTGCTGGCGGAACCGCTGGGGCTTAAAGCCTGGATTGGGGTGGTGTTCATGGCCCTCGGTGCCGCCCTGGTGGCCTGGGCGTAACCCCGCCATGGGCTTCACGACTTCTTCACAGCCAGGGCCGCACGATGCAGGGAGCATGAAGCCTGCACGGGGCCTGCCTTTGGCATGAAGGTGTTGATCGTGGAAGACGATCCCGTCATCCGTGACGCGGTGGCTGAACTCCTGCAGCACTGGGGTCTGGTGGCTGAAGCCACGGGCAATGGCCTGGAAGCGTTGGCGTTGCTGGAAGCCAGCCCGTTTGACCTCGTGCTGCTCGATCTCAACCTGCCAGGCCTCGATGGGCTCGAGGTGTGCCGCCGGCTCAGGCGCCTCCCGGGCAATCAGCCCCTGGTGCTGATGCTCACGGCTCGCGACAGCCTCGACGACAACGTTCTCGGATTGGACCAGGGCGCTGACGACTATCTGGTGAAGCCGTTCGAGCCCGCACTGCTCAAGGCGCGCATCCAGGCGCTGCTACGCCGCGCCTCACGCCCGCTGCAAGAGAACTGGTGCTGGGGCGGACTCACACTCAGCCTCGATGGCCGCACCGCCAACTTCGGCAGCCAAGACCTGCGATTAACGCCCAAGGAACACGCGCTGCTCGAGGCACTGCTGAAGGCCGGAGGCCGAACCTGCTCCAAAGACCAATTGATTGAAGCCGCCTGGGCCTGGGCGGATGTGCCGGGGGATGAAAGCGTGAAAACCCATGTGAAAAACATCCGAGCCAAACTCAACCAAGCGGGCGCACCAGCCGACCTGATCGAAACTGTCTATGGCGTGGGCTTCCGCCTTAACGCCAGCCACGCGTAACCAGTCGATCTGCCGCCATGGAGCCCGATCTCAGCCGGATCCGCTGGAAGCTCACCGGGCGATACGTGGTGATCTCCAGCTTTGTGCTGGTGATGTTTGGCATCGCTGTGTTTTTGGAGGTGAGCCGCGCCCGCACCGCTTTGTTGCGCGAACAGGTGCAGCAGCTGGCCTCCACGGCGGCCTCGCAAATGCCGCTGATCCTGCATGAAATGGAGGAGTACAACCAGCTGCCCCATCAACAGCTGCTGCGTGAATCAGGCCATACCGCACGCTTGGAATCGCAGGCTTCCACGTTGCAGCACAAGAAGATTGTTCTTTTCGATAAAGACCGCACGATCCTCAGCCAATTCGGTGCCATGCCTGCCGATCTCAAGGCGCTAGAGGCCTTGGCCCAGCCAGAGGAGCGCCAGTTCATCACCGTGCCCAACGGCGTGGCCTATTGGCGGCCGGTGTATTTGCGGGAGAGCACCGCCTCCAACCGTGAGCTGGAGGGCTACGTGTTCACATCAATCTCCACAACCCAAACCGACCGTGAGATGTTGCGCCTGCGCAATGGCCTGGTGGTGGGTGGTGCCGTGGGCGCCCTGGCCGCAGCGGTGCTGAGCCAATGGATGGTGGGCAGTTCACTCAAACCGATTCGCGATCAACTGCGCCGCTTGATGCGCTTCACCAGCGATGCCTCCCATGAACTGCGCCATCCCCTCACCGCCATTCGCGCGGTGATTGGTGCGGCCCGGGAACGGGGGCAACTGGAGCGTGCTGACCCGGAACTGGCCGACAAAATCGCTCGCATCGACCAGGCCACAGCGGAGATGAGCAGCCTGGTGGATGATCTACTGCTGCTCACGCGCCTGGATCGCTCCGCACCGGATCAGCAGCACTGGCAGCGCTTTGACATCTGCGATCTCGCGGAGGATTTGGTGGCGTTGTACCAGGATCGAGCCACCAGCCAACAGCTCCAGTTGAAGGCGGCCCTACAACGGCCGGCCCTGATTCACGGCAACCCCGACCAGCTCCGGCGCTTGCTCAGCAATCTGCTGGTGAATGCCATGCAATTCACCCCGCCGGGTAAGGGCGTGGATGTGCGGATCCACCCCCACGGCCATCAGGTGATGGTGGTGGTGGACGACCAGGGTCCAGGCATTCCCGCCGCGCAACGCCGGCTGGTGTTTGAGCGGTTCTGGCAAGCCGATGCGGCCCGCAGCGGGCCGAACGCAGGGCTTGGGCTCTCGATTGCCCGCGGGATCGCACGGGTGCATGGGGGCGCAATCGAAGCGAAGACCGCCAGCAGCGGTGGCTGCCGCATGGTGGTGCAACTGCCAGCGGCGGCCTGAGGATCCAATCTTCACCGCTCCTTCACGAGTTCTTCACCCAACCCTGAAAGGGTGAGTTTTTGGGCGCCGCGGCGCCGCCTCCATGGTGTGGCGTTGGTGGGTTGGTCTGCTCTGGCTTGGGGCAATCCTGCTGTTGTTCAGCCACCTCGGTGATCTCCCCCTGCGGGATTGGGACGAGGCCCTCGTGGCTCGGGTAGCGCAGGAAATCAGCCTCCGCCCCTTCCCCGCCAACTTGTTGCCCACGCTCTGGGGCGAGCCCTACCTCAACAAGCCGCCCTTACTGCACACCCTGATCGCCGCAGCCATTGGGCTCTGGCGCAGCGTGGCTGGGGTTGAGGCCGCGGCGGCGGTGCCACCCGAATGGGTGGTGCGGGCGATTCCAGCTCTGGGCTCCAGCTTGATCGTGCCCTTGCTGGCCCTGGTGCAATGGCGCCTGCGACCGGGGGATCGTCTGGCAGCCGTTTGCAGCGCAGCCATCGCCCTCACCTTGCTGCCCCTGATGCGTCATGGGCGCCTCGCGATGCTCGATGGCAGCCTGATCAGCGCCGTGGCTCTGCAATGGTGGGCCCTGCTGAGCCTGCCGCCGGATCCGAAGCCCGCTGACCAGTGCCGCTGGGGGCTGATCGCCGGCGGGGCTGCTTCAGCGATCATGCTGTTGAAAGCCCCCGCCAGCCTGCCGTTGCTCGCGGGGGCTTGCCTGATGCTGGGCTTGGAGCGGCGCTGGCGGCCTCGGCAATGGCTGCCCTTACTCAGCTGGATCGCCATCGGGCTCCTGCCTGGGATCCTTTGGCATGGCTGGCACCTCCTGGCGCGAGGGCCTGAAGGCCTCACCATGTGGGGCAGCCAAGGCCTGGCACGGGTGGTGAGCTCGCTGGAGGGCCACAGCGGTGGCTGGCTGGTGCCCGTAACGGAAGTGCTGGAGGGCGGCTGGCCCTGGCTCTCACTCTGGCCGCTGGCCATGGTGGTGGCCCTGCAAGAGCGCGGCACGCGCTGGGGGTTCTGGAGTATTGGCCTCACCGTGATCACCGCCGCGGCCGTGCTGCCGCTGCGCACCCAGCTGCCCTGGTACAGCCATTTGCTTTGGCCGTCGTTTGTGATCAGCGTGGGTCCGCTGTTGGCTCAACTGATCCAACGCCACAGCTCCAAGTTGTGGCTCTGCAGGCGCGTGCTGCCATGGGTGCCCTGGCTCTGGATCGTGGCGGGGGCTGGGTTTCTGGTGGCCCATAGGCAACTGCCGCTGCCCGTTGGGGTGAGCCTGCCCGTGGCATTCGCCCTGCTGCTGGGGGGAAGCTTGCTGATCAGCAGTCAGCGGCGCTGGCGCCAGTGGGGCGCCGCTGTGCTCGTGGCGCTGCTCTGGTTGGCCTTGTTTGATCTCTTTGCCAGCCGGATCTGGCTGTGGGAGTTGGCGGAGAGCTGGAGCGTGCCGCCGGTGGCGGCCTGGATGCAGCCACGGCTGGGCGCGGATGGGTCAGCCCCCCTGCTGCTGCAAGGTGATGAGCGGCCCAGCCTCAACTGGTATCTGGATCGAGAGCTGATCACAGGAGCCAAAGCGCGCCGCCAACTGCGCCACAGCGAGCAGCAGCAGTGGGTGCTGAGCGATCAGGATCCATCCAGCCCCAAGCTCAGCTGCCGGCTGGAAGAGAAGGCTTCCGAGATCACGCCACAAGGGCCTGATCTCTACAGCTGCCAGCCACGCTGAGGGCCTCACGAGTTCCTCACGGGAGGCTGCATACGGTGAAAACGTTCTCCGGGATCAGCCCATGTCTCGCGACCACAAACGCAATCGGCGTGATCGAGATCACCGCCGCAACCATCGTGACCGCAACCGTGAGCGCAACCACGATTCGCTCACGACAGCTTCAACGGCATTCAGCGACGACCCGATCATTTCAGGTGGCGACTCCGGCTACCACGAGAGAGATCATTCCCATGAACGCCACGACGGCGGCCGCGAGGATCATCACGATGACGATGTTCGCAGCGTTGGCGGCGTTGTGTATCACGACGACGGCGAGCATTCCCTCGGAAGCAGCGATGGGCACGACAGCGATGATCACGATCGCGATCACTTCAGCTTGATGGCAGCCCCTGATCCCTTGGCTTAAAAGATCACCCTCACCGCGGCCGGCAGGCGACATGAACCGCCCCATCCCCTACCAACCCTCGCTGCTGCGACTGCTGCACGGATGCACCGCCCTGCTCATGCCCCTGGCCTGGCTGAGCGGGCTGGTGGTGTTCGCCAATCACGATGGCCGGTGGTTCAGCCTGCCGGCACTGCCCGGCGACTGGATTGACATCCACGGCACGGTGGGCGTTTTGCTCTGGCCGGTGGCGCTGCTATTTGCGCTCTATGCCCTGAGTGCTGGGCGGGCACGGCTCCGCCAACCGGCCAATGCCGCCGCACTGATCGGCCTGCTGCTGGCGATCGGCAGCGGCAAGTTGATGCAGGAAGACTGGCTACGCACAGGCCAACTCGATGCCTTTCCGTATCACCTGCACCTGCTGGCCTGGCTACTCCTCAGCGGTGCAGTGCTCTGGCATGGGGCAGACGTGCTGCGCCGCGGTGGCTTGCGCTTGGCATGCTCCATGGCGCAACTGCAGGTGCGCGACAATGACGGCCCACGCAGCTGGCCCAAGCAACTGCTGCGCCGCCGCTGATCAAACCCACAAGCCACCCGGCATCCCAGCCACCACAGGGAACAGCTCTCCTTGCACAGCGCCCTTCACGCGGCGCTTGCGAGGCCGGCGCACGGGAGCGGCGGCGGTGGGCACATGGTGAGCCACTGCCTCCACCGACGGCGCCTGGGGCGGCCAGATCACATCAACAGCGCGGAACACGGCATACGGGGACGCAACAGCCATCACCCCAGGAGCGAAGTACACCTGTACTAGCCACGCCGCAGCGCGCTGTCAACGGGGCATCATCAGCGCAGTCGTCAGACCGCGATGAGCGATCACACCGCGCAACAGCTCACGCCGCGCGAGATGGTGCGCGCCCACGCCTACCCCGTGCTGGCTGCCATCAGCAGCCTCAGCCTCGCAGCGATCGCCCTGCTTCAGATCCCCCAGGCCGTGAAAGCGCATCGCTACAACCGCTGCGTGGATGCCCAGATCCAGCTGCGCGAGAACAAAGCGCTGCAGGGGCAGAGCGGCCCCGGAAAACTCATCTACCTCAAGGCTGTGCAGCACTGCGAAGGCCTCTAAAGCAGAAGACGCCGGCAAGCCACGGCATAGTGAAGGTTCGCGATCTGATGCCGAAGGCAGGCCCTTGATCCAGCGCCCGTTGATCTGGAAAGCCCTGGCCTACAGGGTGGTCGCCATTGCCTTTACGGCCCTGTTCACCGGCATCCAGCAGTCGCTCGAAATCCACATCGGCCTCACCCTGATCTACGTCCTGTTCGACCTGGCCTGGGAGCGCATCACCCCTCGCCGGTGAGCGCCCAAGCGGGTTGATTCCGAGCCGACAACAAAGCGATGACACCACTAGATGTGGCGACTAGCGTCCGCCACATCCCCAGTGGTAGAGCCCCCCGTGACGGATCTCGCCAGCGCCCGCCTGGGCTGCATCGACCCTCACGCCCTCGCCGAGCTGCTCCAATTGAGCCCCGAACAGCGGGCCCAACTGCTGCAGGCCCTGCACTCCACCCCTCAGGCCCTACGGCCTGATGGAACGGTGCCGATCGAGGTGGGCCTTGGCATCAGCACGCGCCTTCGCGCCGCCGGCTGACGCGCTGAAGCAGGCGACGCCAGAACCCGGGCCGTGCCTGAGCCGCCTCAGCCTGCCTTGCATCCGAGCAGCTGGAACAGAGCACCTGCCCCTTCACCCGCCGGTAGTGCTGGGTTGAGCGCTCGATGAACGTGCCGCAACCCTTGCAGGGAAAGATCGGGCTCATCCGCAAAACGCCCTTCTAGCGAGGCGGCCTGGAAGGCACTGTCCAGCCAGAACCGCTCCAACAGCCCTAACCCATCGGCCGGGCGCCTGCGTGTTGGACCCCTCACCGGGATTTGCCCACCCATAGCCCAAAAGCCTTCACGATCCGTTACGGTTGTTGAAACGTTCCGTTACGTCTCATGTCCGACTCCACCTCCCGCTTCGGTTTCGTCGGCTTCGCCGAAACCTGGAACGGTCGCCTCGCCATGCTCGGCTTCGTGATCGGCCTCGGCACCGAGCTGCTCACCGGCCAGGGCATCCTCTCCCAGATCGGTCTGGGCTGAAGCCATGACCAACAGCCCCGCCAACGACAAGTGGTATTGGGATCGCGCCACCCAGCAGATCCACATGGAACAGCTGAAGCGCGTTGAGCTGTTCAATGGCCGCGCCGCCATGCTCGGCATTGTGATCGGCATCCTCACGGAAGCCATCACTGGCGCGGGCATTGCGCACCAGATTGGCCTGGGCCCACTGGTTGATGGCTATGCCGCCTGCCGCACCCAGTTCCTGCCCTTCTGCTTCTGAAGCTCTAGCTCCTGGAGCCGAATCGATCAGCCCCAGGCGTTTGCCCGGGGCTTTTTTTGTGCTTAGGAGAGATACCAGCGCAGCAAATCCAACACCTGACCGGCCGGGCCATGGCCCGTGATCCATTCACCCACCAGAGCTGCCGCAAAGCCGAGCATCGCCACACGACCGTTCAACCGCTCAACCCCAGCCAGAGCTGTGGTGTTCCAGGGCCGGCGGGTGGTGAGGCCTTCGCCGAAGGCTTCGTGCGGTTCGTAGAGGTATTGCGGTTGCGAGTCTGGCTTGGACATCGTCAAAAACGACCGGCCTCCCAACTTAGGTAGCTAGCTCACCAGGCGCTTAAACAACGGGGCTGGATGAAATCTGGCCGCGGGCAATGCCCTCCAACAGCAGGGCGTGATCATCCTGGGCCCACTGGGCATGCTCGAGCGCCCCAGGCAGGAGCCGCTGTGCAAAACGTTTCGGCGCTCCAACATCGGCGGCAATCGCTCGGCGATCACCCGAGCGAGCATGAGCCTTGGCCAAGGTCCAGCCGCAAATTCTCGCGTAATCCTTCAGGCCATCGGCATCCAGGCACTCCACCTCCACAGAGCCTTTCCAATCGCGAAAATGGCGCCAGTAGAAGTCGTGGTGGAGCAGCGATCGGGTCCAACCGAGGAACGCATCGCTGGCGGTTTGCAACAAGCGCTGGCCTTGCACCACCCGCTCGCCTTGATGCTCCGGTGCTGGCCCTGGTAAGTAGGGAGCCAGCACCGATGGCACGGCTTGCTTGCTCTGGAGCACAAGCACATCATCGGGGCATTCGCCCAGAAACAACCCCACTGCACAGCGGGTACCCACCGACCCCACCCCCACGGCCTTGAGCGCTGCATCCACGAGGCGATAGCGCGAGAGCAGATGCTGCATCTCAGCCCGCAGCGTGTCTTTGTAGCTCTCAAACAAATGCTCCGCCCACTCCCGCCAATGCAGTCCACCCAGTAAATCTGGAGGCAATTCCCCATGCCGCCAAAGCAAGGGCGGATCGTGGCGAAAGCGAAGCCCGCCATTGGCGTCGGTTTCGCACAGCTTGCGCACGGCCTGGCGGCTGTCGCGATGCAATGCAGAAGCCACCACGCGGCGCAGGTGCTCCCGGAACGACCGGCTGCCGCGCTCCTTGATCCAGAGCTCCAGCGGCAAACGGGCCACCCACATCGGGATGAATGGCATGGCCGCAAACTGATGCATGGCTTTGGCGTAGCTGCGCAGGACCCGGCAACAGATGGCCTCCTGCTCCGCCTCAGCCAGGCCATTGCTGCGGGCCGCCAGCAGAAAACTGGTGGCCAGGCGCATCACATCCCACTCGTAGGGGCCCGGGAAGGTTTCATCGAAATCATTGATGCCAAACAACAGCTGCCGTTCCGGCGAGCCAAAGAAGCCAAAATTCAGCAAGTGGGCATCACCACAGAGCTGCACCATCAGGCCGGAGTGGTTCTGGCGAGCTAGATCAGCCGCCATCACTGCCGCCGCGCCGCGGAAGTAAGCAAACGCGCTTTCCGCCATGCGGCTGTGGCGCACCGGCAGCAACCACTGCAGGCGCTGGCTTTCCTGATCCAGCAACAGCTTCAGCGGGTCGCGCTCCACGCCCACGGAACCCACCATCCACGGCTGCTTCAGCTGAATTCAGCATGGCAACGGCCGCAGCAACTTGGCCACAATGAACGCCGCCGCCAATCACCGTGGACACCTCCAGCCTGCGCGCCCTGTTCACCAAGCCCTATGGCACCCCAGGCCCGAGCCCAGAGCAATGGCGGGCGGCCTACAGCCAGGAGGTGGTGTTTGAAGACCCCACCCAGAAACAGCAGGGGATCGAGGCCTACCTGGCGGCCCAGGAGGGCTTGCTGCGCCGCTGCGATGACGTGTATCTCACACCTGGCGCGATCGCGATGGAGGGCAACACCGCTTTTGTGGAGTGGGAGATGGGGCTGAAGATCAAAGGCATTGAGTTCATCTACCCCGGCACCACCCGCCTACTGTTCAACGAGGCCGGATTGATCATCGATCACCGTGACTATTTCGATTTCGTGGGTCCCACGTTTGAACCCGTACCCGTGATCGGGGGGTTTGTGCGCTGGCTCTATAAACGTTTTGTGAACTGAACCCAGATCGACGTTCCCTGGGCCAGATCAACCTGCACCAGCACCTACCACAACACGGCATTAAACGCCATCAAAAGATGGCGTACTTGAGCCCAAGCCCCACCAGCAGAATGCCGCCCAGGGTCTCGAGATGAGCGGAATAGCGAACAGGAAAGTTCTTGGCAACCAGCAACCCCAGCAGCACAAAGAGAAACGCGCTCGATCCGATCACAAAAGCGTAAGGAAGCAACGACTTTCCAGCCAGTGAGAGGGTCACGCCGACGGCCGCATTATCGATGCTCGTGGCAATCGAAACAAGCAGGATTTTCAAGAAGCGCTGCTTCTTCTTTTTCGCCACTTCAGTAGAGACCTGCGGATCCACGGATAGGCCATTACTGATCATGCGCGCACCGATGCAACCCAGCACCAAGAAGATGGCCCAGTGCTGATAGGCGCCGACATAACTTTTCGTGAGATCGCCCAGAATAAATCCAAGAGCAATAGCCAAGGCTCCAGACAACGCCGCAGAAGCCCCATAGGACAAAGCCCGCCGCCGCGAGAAGCGCCTGGCGCCCATGGCGAAGGCCGCACAAAAGGTATCGATATTCAAGACGCAGGCAAAAGCAATCAACTCAAACATCGAAGGCCCGACACGGCGTCGCCAACAGTGTTAGCGATACCAGAAAATCTTGCTGTCGCGCTTAGCACACTGCAACGCTGCAAGGCAGACAGTACAAGCCGGATCGATCCAGAACGTCAGCCCGATGTGATGAGGTTAACCACCGCCGAGATAACAGTGGAATAAAACAAAAAACTGACAACCGAGTGAAACAACACCACACGCCTGACGGAGCTGTCTTCGAGGTTGGTATCACTCATCGCATAGGTGAGGCCAACAGCGTAAGAAACGTACAGGAAATCAGTAAATTCCGGTTCATCCGAGCCTGCAAACACGAAACCCTGAGGATTGGGGCCATCAGCAGACGGCAGCGGATTGAGACTAAAATATTTTTTAGCGTAATAAATGGCGAAGCCATTATGCATTTGCAGCCAAACCGCAAACAATGAGGCGAAATAGACCAGCGTGCGCCATTCCTGCGGCAACACTGAGTCGCCGCTATGCACATCACGCACGCAGAGGCTGAGGAGGCCCACGCTGATAAACGTGAAGATCACGGTGCGCTCGAGCAGCAGAGCCCGGCTCGGCAGCCAACGGCCAAAGATCTCGCGCGTTTCGCGTGCGTTCACACGAAACGACTCTAGAAAATAGATCGTTTGGTCAAACACGATTGCCGCCAGAAACCCAATCGGGAAGGCCTCTCGCAAACGGATTGGCTCCATCAGCACGAGGGTGACCACGATCCCCACGGACAAGGCGCGCAGGAAGCGACTGCTATCGCGGAAACAGGCTGGATGAGATGCACTCACGGCACAATCGCCTCGCGAGCGGCACACTAACCAGCATGACCTCTCCTGCCAGCCCCTCTGAAGTGATCCAAGCCCTGCAGCAGGGCAATGAACGCTTCCGCGAGGCGCGATCGATCCACCCCCATGCCAGCCAAGCTCGGTTGCACGAGCTGGAGACGGGCCAAACACCTCAGGCCGCCGTGCTCACCTGCTCGGACTCGCGCGTGGCCGTTGAACTGTTATTCGACAGCGGCTTCGGTGATTTATTCGTGATCCGCAACGCCGGTAACGCCTCCACACCCGGCAGCCTCGCTTCCGTGGAATACGCCGTGGAGGCCCTGAATGTGCCGGTGGTGGTGGTGATGAGCCACTCCGGTTGCGGAGCGGTGGGGGCCGCCTGCGCTCCCGAGCACCTGCTCACACCCACGCTGATGGATCACGTGGGGCACATTCGCAACGGGCTCAAGGCCGGTGGATTAGCGCTTGTACCTCCGGTTGATCTATCCGCGGCGTACAACATCCATTCGAAAATCACAGCACGCGAGCTGATCAACACCAGTGCCTTGCTGCGCGAGCGCATTGAGAGCGGGCAGCTTGAGGTGCATGCGGCCTGTTTTGAGCTCCACACCCTCGCCGTTACGTGGCTGGGAGTGGAGACCGGGGCTTGATCCGGCTCACCAGTTGACGGCGGCTCCAACTGCTGGCCCAATCAATCTTGCGGCCCACCGAAGCGCCCAATCGGGTGCCCAGGCGAGCGCCCCACTCCTGGCCACCACTGAGACCTCGGCCTAATCCACCCATCACCGTTTCGGTGACGCGCTCACCGGCTTGATCCTCACCAAGCGCGACCAGCCAACTCAGCCGGCCAACCCCCTTGGCACGGCCATGGTTCTGAATCAGATCTTCCACGGCTTGGCCGGCCACGATGGAGCCCAGGGTCATTCCCGCCACGGCTCCGGCGGGCCCAGCCAAGGCCGCACCAATGGCGCCACCGGTGCTCCAACCAGCCTCCTCGCCGAGCTTGCCGCCGATCTTGCGGATGGAGATGGCCCCCAGATCGCCCTTGCGCAACGGGCTCTCGCCATCGGCCAGCTCGCCTCCAGCCACGGATCCCACCACCGACCCCACCACAGCCCCAGCCGCTCCAGCCATCAAGCCGGCGCGCGGTCCAAGCAACCAAGCCCCCACCAGTCCAGCCCCTGTACCCAGCACCACCTGGCCCACCGCGGCTCCCACGATGTTTCCGCCGATCTGGCGGGTCATGCGTTCCCAGGGCGAATCGGTTATGGGGTCGTGGCGGCGCTGATCCACCAGCGCGCAGCCGAGATCCGTGAGCGCCAGCTGCCAGCGCAGCTCAGAACAGCCGCTGGCCAGCTCAATCACCACACTGCGGCTGGCCTGCCGCCATTGCACGTCCCGCACCCAGGCCTGAGCCGAAAGGGCTGCCACCAGATCCTCCACAACCGAGGCCGGCTGGTCAGCCGGGTAGCGCAGGCGCAGTCTCTGCGCTGTGGCGTGCATCAACTGACAAGGCAAGGCGTGCACCTGGGGCTCCCGATCGATGTGCCGACACGCACACCATGCTGCTCAATCCCGAGCGGAATGGAAGCGAGAGCCGCCAGCGAGCGTTACTCTTCGGGCGCAACATCCACTCTGATTCGTCATGCTGGAGCTCGAGACTCTGCTGGCCTTCGGTCTCGGTGCCGGATTGATGGCTCTGGCCCCCGTGGTGGCAGCCGTGGCTGGAAAGGACAGCAAGATCACTGGCGCCGTGAGCGGCACCGGTCGCAGCATTACCAAGCAAGGACTGAAACTTGGTCTGGTGGTGGCCGACAAAACCTCCAGCGCCGTGAAGGGCATCGGCCGTGGCCTCGCTGAGGTGGGCGAGAGCTTCACCGATGTGCTCGCCGAAGCCCGCGCCGATCTGGCTCAGCCCAGCAAAGCGGCCAAGTGAGTCGATCCGGAGCCTTGAGCGCACTGGTGATTCGTCATCAGCTGCCCCATCGGCTCCGGATCCACTGCACCACTGAAATCAGCGCCGCTCAGCTGGAGCTGATCCGCAACCAGCTGGAGCGGATCCACCCTGGTGTGGAGGTGAGGGCTACAGCTCACCGCCACGGCGTGGTGATCAGCCATCATCCCGACCGGGTGGTCTGCCCAGCTTTGGCTGCGGATCTGCTTCAGGCGGCCTTGGATGCCCAACAGCTGCATGGTCCGGCGACGCCACCCACCCCGCTGGAGCTCTGGTTGGGCGAGACGCGGCAGGGATCCATCAAGGTGTTGATGGCGTTGGCGATCGCCGGTTGGGCCCTGCCCATCCTGCCTGGCACTCCGTTTTTTCTGATGGCGTGGTGGCTGGGTTGGCGGCCCGAGAAGTCAGAGGAAGCGCAACTCGAGCCAGCCGCTCTCCAGCCGGGCACCTGAGCAGGTTTTGCCCGCAAGGCTTGCCGGAACATCCACCAGGCGCCGCTGCCCTCCCACCAGCAACACCACTGTGGTGCCGCTCTGCTGCACGTCGAGCTCGGCCTTGATCACACCAGGCAGGGGCAGCCTCAGCGTGCCTGCGGCGGCATCCACAGCCCCCTCCAGCCCAAACGCCTCCACTTGCAACAGGGCTGCCACAGCATCTGGAGCAAAGGGATGGGCGAGCTCCACGCCGGGCAGTTGCTCGGGCCACCAATCGGGCCGTTGTGCCAACACCGTTGCGGCCGCCGGGCCATGCAAGCCCAGGCGCGTGGGCATGAAACCGCGCAAGCTGTAGCAGCTCATCCGCTGCCGCAGCAGCTCGGCCTTGGGGCCAGCACACTCCAGCGCCAGGCTCAGTTGCCAAGGCCCCCCGGGGGCGAGCAAAGCCGCCATGTGCTCCAGCCGGCTGCGCCAGCGCTGATCCAATCGCAAGCTTGCGGAGGATGGCAAACGCAGGCGCAGCACCAACTCCAGGCTGGCCAGGGATTGGCGGGTCTGATCCCACCAACTCAACAGGGGCTCCAGCAGGGTTTCCACCAGGGAGGGCCCGGTGCGAGCCAGCTCCAGCAAAGCCAGGGCCTCAGCCGGCGCGGGCAGCAGCACCGTGAGCTCAGCAGCCTTCTCCAGCGCTTCTGCGAGCACCAAACAGCGCAGAAGCATGTCAACCCCGGGTAGAGGCGGAATCAACAAAGGCTGCACGGCCTGCAGCTCCAGCAATTGCAACCAATCGGCCAAACGCGGCTCGAGCTGCTGCCAAAGCGCGAGCGCATCAGGAACGGCGCTGTAGGTGCGCAGCTCAAGCGCAGGCTCTACCCCGGCAAGCTGCGAGAGCCACTGCTCGCCACTGAGATCGAGCACCGCACCGCGGGGCTGTGCGGCGACAACCGCACAGGCCAGGGAGGGCAGGTCAGCGCTCACAAAGTGCAAACCCAATCCCGGTAAATCCATTGATAACTACTTGTTTGCTGATGTGTGCCGCGGTGCAGCGTCAGACCTGCAGATTCGCTTTACAGTGCGTCGAATTCTGGCAAGGCGCCTCCCCATGTTCGAGTTCGAAACCGTCCTCGCCTTTGGGGTTGGCGCCAGTCTCGTTGCACTCGCTCCCATGGTGCGTCGCATGGGCAATCACCAGCTCGGCGACTCGATGAGCAGCGTGGGCAAATCCATGGCCAAGAACGGCATCAAGGTGGGCGTCACCGTGGCTGGGGTGGCTGGCACCGCCGCCCGCAACGTGGCCCGCACCGCAGCGGAAGCAGCCGAGTCGCTCGTGGATCTGGTGGCTGAAGCGAAATCCGAGATGGACGACACCGCCACGGACACCGACGCCAGCCCTGCAGCCAGCGAGAAGGCCATCACGAAGGTGAAGGTCGACTGAGCGCGCCAACGCTCCCTGCCTGTCGCTGATCCCTTCTCCCCCTGCTGCCGTGCTCGCTGAAACGCATCGTCCCACTCACCTCTCGGTTGTACCCGTGGCGCGGGGCGGCCAATCGGCTGTGGGTTACACCGTGGAGCAGGTGCTGCACCACAGCCCACGGCGGGTGCGCTTCCGCGTGGGCGGCAGCAGCAGCAGCTGGCCCCAGTTGGAGCAGGCCTTGGGCCAGGCCAGCGAGGTGAAGCATGTCCGCCTCAACAGCGTGGCTGGATGCTGCGTGGTGGAATTCGAGCGTCAGGCCGGGATTGATCCCCTGCAATGGCTGAAACAGCTGCCTGGAGCGCTGCCAGCCCTTGAAAAGCTGGCCGCCCAACCCAGCGGCCAAGCGGCCAGCAAACCAGCGGCCAACAATGCTGAAGGCGAGGACGACGACAGCTTCGTTCCGAGCCGCATCATCCTGCCGGTGAGCTCCCTGGCCCTGGCCCTGCTGGCCGGCCCGCTCGCCCTGCCGCCGTTGGCGGTGGCCGGCTTCATCCTTGTATCGGCCCACCTGAGCTTCAAGCGCGCCTGGCAAGGCCTGAAGGAAGAACGGAAGATCAACGTTGACTTCCTCGATGCCCTAGCGGTGACCCTCCACAGCCTGGAGGGCTTCCTGGTGGGCCCGGCGATGATGATCACCATGATCGAGGGCGGTGAAGCGGTGCGCGACGCCACCCAGCGCATCGCCCACTCGGCGAACACCGATCTGCTCGCCAGCCTGCAGACCGATGTGCGCCTGCTGGTGGATGGCGCCGAGGTGATCGTGCCCAGCACAAGCCTGCAGGCGGGCGATCGCATCGCCCTCTTCCCCGGCGATCAGATACCGGTGGACGGCCGCATCGACAGCGGCGAGGGTTCACTGGATGTGGTGAAGCTCACCGGTGAATCCGTCCCCCGCCACGCCGGCCCCGGCGATGAAGTGCTGGCGGGCTTCATCCTGCTGGAGGGCAACCTCGTGGTGGAAACCCAGGCCGTGGGCGAAGCCACCCGGGTGGGTCAGATCACCGCGATGATCGAATCGGCCCCCGTGTACGACACCCGCGTGGGCAACGTGGCCGGCAAGGTAGCCAACCGCTTCGTGTTGCCCACGTTGGCGCTGGCTGGCCTGTCGCTGCTGCTGAGCGGCGGCAACATCGCCCAAGCCGCCTCGCTGCTCATGTTCGATCTGGGCACCGGCCTGCGCGTGTCCGTGCCCACGGCGATCATGGCCGCCCTCACCCGCGCCGGCAGCCAGGGCCTCTTGATCCGCAGCGGCCGCTCCCTCGAGCAGCTGGTGGATATCGATGTGGTGGTGTTCGATAAGACCGGCACCCTCACCCAGGGCCACCCCTCCGTGGTGCATGTAGAAGTGGTGAGCGGCGCCCACTCGATCAACAAGCTGGTGCAGCTTGCTGCCTCAGCGGAGCAGGGCCTCAACCACCCGGTGGCCGAGGCGATCGTGAAGCACGCCGAAGAGCTCGGCGTGAGTGCCGATGAATGCGAGGCCTGGGATTACCGCATCGGTCGGGGCGTCGCCGCCACGATCCATGGCCACCAGGTGCTGGTGGGCAACGCCAAGCTCCTGCGCGAAGAAAACCTCGAGCCCGCCACGCCGAGCGTGGATCCCGAGCTGGAAACCGCTACCCCGGTGTATCTGGCGGTGGATGGCACCGTGGTGGCGGTGATCTACGCCGCCGATGCGCTGCGGCCCGACAGCCAGGCGATGGTGGCTGAGCTGCACCGCCGCGGCATTCAGGCCCACATGCTCACCGGTGATGTGAGCAGCGTGGCCCACGCCGTAGCCAAGCGCCTGGGCCTCCGGCCTGAGGAAGTGCACGCCGATGCCCTCCCCGATGAGAAGGCGAAGCTGGTGCAACAACTGAGCCAGCAGGGCCACAAGGTGGCCTTCGTGGGCGACGGCATCAACGACTCCGCAGCCCTTGCCTACGCCGATGTGTCGATTTCGTTTGCCTCCGGAAGCGATCTGGCCCGCGAAACGGCCGACATCGTGCTCACCAACGACAAGGTGTCGGATCTGATCGTGGCCCAGGATTTGGCCCGCGAAACCTTCGGCCTTGTGAAGCAGAACATCGGCATCGTGGGTGTGCCGAACCTGTCCGCCCTCGTGCTGGGCACCTTCCTGCCGGTGAGCCCGATCGCCGCCGTGTTGCTCAACAACGGCTCCTGCCTGGTGGCTGCCGCCAACGCCATGCGCGTGCTGGGGTTCAAAGGCAAGCAACTGGCCCCAGCCGCTGCCAACCCTGCACCCGCCGCGCAAGACAAAGCCCCAGCGGTTGTAAAGCCGGTGGCTGTTCAACAACCCACCGTGGAACACCCCCAAGCCATCAGCCTGGCGGCGCTCTCCAAGCGACTGGGTGTTGCCCACCAGAGCATCACCGCACGGCGCAAGCGCGGCGATTTCGGCAGCTGGATTCAATCGCTCGATCCAGCAGGCATTGCCTGGTCGTATTGCGACCGCTCCAACACCTACCGCCAAGCCAGCGCTTGATCGATGCTGGCCAGCTGCGCTGAACTGGTGCATTCCCTGCCGGGGCGGTGGCGCTACCGCCTGCGCAGCGCCACACCGATTCAGTGGGATCAACTGCAGCGGGAACTGGAAGCGGCCCTGCAATCTTCAGCCTGGCGCTGGCGCCTCAATCGCCACTGCAGCACGCTGCTGCTCGAAGCCAAAGCCGCAGACCACGATCAACAGCAAGAGGGCTGGCAAACGCTGGTGGCCGCCCTGGCGCGCAGTGGGGCCACCCCACCTGAGCCCGAGGTGGTGCAGGTGAAGGTGCAGGTGGTGCGCGATCAGCCCTCCTGCGTGAAGCGTTGGCTGCTCGCACCGGCCAATCTGATCAGCTTTCTGATGGCCAGCGGATTGCTCAGCCTGGCCGCGGTGCTTCTGCTGGGGGGAATTGTGGGGTTAATCCTGCCGCTGGCCCCTGGCTTGCCCCTGCTGCTCCTGGCCTTTGTGCTGGTGGAAACAGCGTTCAAGCTGCGGCGCCCCTTCACCACGGCCACGGCAGCCTGAGGTGGGAGTGATCGCACCGTCTCCGATCTGGGAGATCCGCAGCGATCTGCCGGGCCGGGTCAGGCTGCGCTGCAGCGGGCTCGGTGACTCAGAGGCGCTGCGACGCCACTGCCGCACCGTGCTCACGGGCTGTCACTGGCTGGAAGGCTTCCGCATCAACCCCATGGCCGGAAGCCTCAGCCTGCGCTTCCCGGCCAAACGTCGAGGGGGGCTGGACGCGCTCCTGCAGCTGGCGCTCAACCTGCCCCATGGCTTCACGGCGCTTCAAGACATCAGCCAGCGCGCCCCCCGCAGCCACCGAACTCTGCGCCACGCGGCCTTCTGCGCTGGTGTTCTGGGGGTGGATTGGTTGGTGGGGGTGCCACTGCTGGCATTGCAGGGGGCGACAGCCCTCTTGATGCTGCCCGTGGTGCTGGAGCTGCTTCGCACCTTGCGGCAACGGCGCATCGTGCCTGTGGAGGCATTGGATCTCGGCTTCAGCGCTGTGTTGCTGCAGCAAGGGCTGCCGCGCGAGGCACTGATGGATCTCGCCCTCGACGACGGCAGCAAGATCCTGCAGGAGGTGAGCCACCACGAACTGAGCCGGGCTGACTACCGCAATCTGATCAGCAGGCTCGCCGAGCAGGAAACGGTGCGCACGGCACCCGATGGGATGGAGCAACCGATCGGCGAGCTCCACCAGGGAGCACGCATCCAGTTGCAGAGCGGTGATCCGCTCTTCGTTCCCTGCCGGATCATCCAAGGTGAACTGGTGGCCATCAATCGCCAACTCACGGGCGACTGGCATCCGCGGCAATACAACCAAGGCGATGCGCTGGAGCCGGGTTGCCTGGTGCTCTCCGGCTCCGCTGAGCTGGAGGTGCTGCAGGCCTTCGCCGACTGCCCCCTCTTCCAACTGCCGCCACCGCCGCCAGAGCATGGAAATGCGTTGACACGGATGGCGGGCCAGCGCTTGATCAATCCGCTGCTCTTCGCCCTGGGCAGCTTCTGGGCCCTACGCGGTTCCAGCGAGCAAGCCCTGGCCGCCTTCCAGTTCAATCCCATCAACGACTGGGAAACCAGCCGCAATGCCAACCGCCTGGCGGCAGCCGCCGAGCTTCGCCTGCATGGCATCAACATCGCCAACCCCAACGTGTTGAGCGATCTGGGGCGCATCCAGCGGCTGTTGATCAGCCACAGCTGCGCAGAGCGGCTGAATCAGATCCAGCTCAGCGAAGAACTCGCGCCCGAGAGCACGGTTCACCACGGCGACCTGGTCCGCATCCTCGCCGGCGTGCAGGCCTTCCTGGCGCAGGACAGCACCGTGGCGCTGTGCAACGCACAGTTGGAGAACGTGATCGATCCAATGCCGGTGAAGCGGCTACAGCTGCACGATCTCAACCAGGAAGGATGGCAGGTTGAGCTTGAAGACGGTCGCCGCCTCCAGGTGCGGAACGGCGGCGAGCGCAACCCCTCGGGATTGAGCAGAAGTGTGGTGGTGGAGCCCCTGGAATTTCGCGAGGGGGAGCAATGCCTGGGCTGGGTGAAGCTCAAACGCACCCCGAATCAAGGTTGGATGCAGGTGCGCCAGCAGCTCGAGGAGCTCGGTATCGCTGTAACCATCGTGGGCCGCTCGGTGGATGATCCAGCGGAGGCCAGCCAACGGTTGCAGCGGCTGGAGGCTTACCAGGCCGAAGGAGAACGGGTGGGCTACCTCGGTGATGTGATCCACGACCTCCCAGCCCTGGCCCGAGCCGATGTGGCCATCGGCCTCGATTTCGATGAAGCCGGAATGCTCACCAACAAGCTGTGTGATCTCTCCTTGAGCCGTGATCCCCAGTGGCTGCCACGGCTGGTGGTGCTGAGCCGCAGCCTCCAACGCACCGCCGATGGCAATGCCGTGATGATCGGCCTCACCCATGTGCTCTCATCGGTGGCCACCGCAGGGCTGGCAATCAGCCCCCTGCAAACGGTGCTCCTGGCCGACATCCCCTTGCTGCTGGCGGAGCTGCGCAACATCAACAGCTTCCGCAGCCACACCCGCCAGGCCTCGAGCTAACTCACCATCAAGTTGGTGACCATACTGAAGATGGTGGAATAAAAGAGGAAGCTCACAATCGCCTGCAGCAATACAATCCGCCGAGCCAAGCCATCTTCCAGATCCACATCGCTCATCGCAAAGGTGAGCGCCACGGAATAGGCCACATACAGGAAGTCTGTAAACAATGGCTCATCAGTTCCAGGAAAGATAAACACCTGCGCCCCATCGCCATCAGCTGATGGCTGGGGATTGCCCGCGAAATACACCTTGGCGTAGTACACAGCGAAGCTGAGGTGCAATTCCAACCAGGTGGTGAACAGCGCCGCAAAAAACAAGCTGATGCGCAAGGGAGCAGGCAGCAACCCCTGCCCCGATTTCACATCGTGCACACAGAAGCTCAGCACCAACACGCTCAGGAAGGCCAGCAACACCGTGCGCTGCAACAGGCGGGCTCCATTGGGGCGCCAGGTGGAGAAGATCTCGCGGGTCCGCGCGGCATCCAACCGCAGCGAGGTCCGCACCATGCGCAGCAGATCGGCCAAGGTGGTGGCGAGAATCGCCAGGGTGAGCGCCTCAGCCGGGTGAAAGCGGGCCACAAGACCCACCACCATCACCGCGGTTCCGAAGGCAAAGGCTCGCAGGCAACGAGCCAGATCCTCAAAGGCAACAGGATGCTTAGCCATCCGGTTCAGGCTCGGCTGATCCGCCAGCTGCTGCGCTGGCCAGGCCGCTGCATGCGGGAAAACTGCAGGCCCAGCCGAATGAAGCCAATCGAGCCATCCTCTAAAGGCTGAGCTGCGGGCAAGCGACGCACCTCCAATAGATCGCACAACGGGCGACTATCGAGCTCGATGCCGCTGCGCATCAGCGTCTCCAGAATCTCCAGGCGCTCGCGCAACAACCGCAGCTGGGCATAGCGGGCCGCCTCACCCCAGCTATCCACCATCGGAACCGGCAGAGCCTCCTGGCCGGGTTCATCAAAAACCAACTCCGCTGTGATCGGCTCCAGCGGCGCACCGGAGCCCACATGCGCCGCCAGCTGTTCGGCCTGATCAACGCTGAGCAGCGTGCGCATGCCACGCCGGACTGGCTGGATCCCAAGCCGGCGCAGCAGCAAGAGCAGATCAACGCGGCTGATTCCCAGCTCCTGCTCAAGCTGGGAGAGGGGAACCAGGTCAGGCTGGGCCACAACGGATCACAGGATGCGGGCGCATTGTGACCGGATCAGCCCAAATCCGCCGCAACAGAGATCACGTTGGGCCGCTTGGGCCCTGTGGTGATCAGGTTTTGGGCACAAACAACTGTGACAGGAAAATCAGAATCCCGGCACCGGCGAGCGCAGGAAGAATCACCGGCAGGCCCTTGGGGGCTACGGCTGAGGCAAACAGCAGGGCATGCATGACCTGTGCATCAGAGGCGACCTGTTGTTAGCACCGCTTCAGGGGTGCGGCAGCCGGTGCGCAACCTCTCGCAAACTGAACCCGCCGCCTTAATCGCACGCGATAGGCCACATGACTGGGCCCGTAGTGCCCCATCAACGCATCGCGGGCTTCGTGCTGGAGATCCTCGAGGTTGGTGGCCTGGATCTGCAGGTGCTGGGCGCGAGCGGTGGCCACCAGCTGGCCCGGCTGATCACGGATCAGCTCAAACACCACGTCTTGCATCTCAACTCCCGCGTCCTGAAACCAGCCTGGCTGGGATGCAGGCCCGTGGCGGGTGCCGCAGACGACGGAAAACCGTTCTCCCTGGGCTTGTAACAGTCGCCCCGAAACAGGCGAACATCCGCCACTCGAGGGTGAAACTGCCAGAAGTAGTGGTCGTGATGATGAGTCAAACCAGTGATGGAAGCCGTCCCGAAGGGCTCAAGATCCTGGTTGCCGACGATGAGGCCAACATCCGCCGCATCCTCGAAACCCGCCTGACGATGCAGGGCCACGAGGTGCTGATGGCCAGCAATGGCGCCGAAGCGCTCGAGCTGTTCCGCGGCTCCGAGCCCGACCTGGTGGTGCTCGACGTGATGATGCCGGAACTGGACGGCTTCGCCGTGGTGGAGCGGATCCGGGCCCAATCGGAGGTGCCGATCATCCTGCTCACCGCCCTGGGCGATGTGGCCGATCGAATCACCGGGCTGCAGCTGGGCGCCGACGATTACATGGTGAAGCCCTTCAGCCCGAAGGAACTGGAGGCCCGGATTCGCTGCGTGATGCGCCGCGCCAGCACCAGCCAAGCCGGCGGTGGCAGCGGTGGTGGTTCAGCCGCCAATGTGGTGGTGGTGGGTGATCTGAGTGTGGATTTCAACCGCCGTCAGGCCTTCCGCGCCGAGGAACGCATCCGCCTCACCGGCATGGAATTCAACCTGCTGGAGCTGTTAATCAGCCGCTCCGGCGAGCCAATCAGCCGTCTCGACATGCTCGAGAAGGTGTGGGGCTACAAGCCAGAGCGCTCCTCCGACAGCCGGGTGGTGGATGTGCACATCTCACGGCTGCGGGCCAAGCTGGAACACGATCCCGAAAACCCTGAGCTGATCCTCACCGCCCGGGGAATGGGATACATGTTCCAGCGCATTGCCCAGGCGGTGAAGGTGGGCTGAGGAGCGGCGCTCCTCAGAACCACTCGGCCACGGCGTCTTCGCGGGTGTTCACACGCGCTTCGGGGGTGCGGCGCTCAAACTCGAGGCGAATCGAACGCTCCTGCTCGCCATCGGCAGCAACCGCACGGATCGGATAGAGCTGCTGGCCATCGCGGAACGGCACGTGCACCCGGAAAGTGCCGTCAGCCGACAGCGCCACCTGCTGATCACCGATGAACAGGCTGGCGCTGGGGTCGGTGGCGCCATACACAATCAATTCCGCGTCGGCAACGAGCCAGAAGGAGCGCTGACGCACCAGGCCACTGCCGGATTCACTGCGGCCGCTGGCCCACACGCCGGCGCCCGAGTCGTTGAGGAGGCCCTGCTGGCCAGCATCGCCTTCATGCAGCACCTCGGAACCCACCCGGCGGCTGCGCAGCCCTGCCGCCGTGGCGATCTGATACACCTGCTCGTGCTGCACGCCGCCCCCACCGCCTTGCTCCGGCATGGCGAACTGCTGGGGTTGGTCGAGGCTGAAGGGCACAAACGCATCGGCCACCCGCTGGCTCGGCTCGAGGGCCGGCACCTGAGCCACGGCTGAAAACGCCAGGGAATACCAACCACCATTGCGGAGGCGGAAGCCGAGCTCCACCCGGTAGTCGCGCCCATCCACGGGCACCGGCAGGAACCACTCGCTGGCGTGGTTGTCCACCACCAACTCCTGGAGCGCATGGGGGTGGGATTGATCCGCGGCCAAGCCAGTCACATCGGCCACCCGCAGACACAGGCTGGTGGCACCGGCCTGACGGGCCTTCTCGCGGTCGCTGTCGCTAATCGCCCAGAAGCAGTAAGCCCACTGGGGATCGCGGGGCAGAAACACCACGTGGGTGTTCACAGGAGCCGGTGCGGGCGCCATGGCGGGCACTGGCGAGGTTGAGGCAGGCGCAACAGACTTCGTTGTGCTCGAGCGCAGGGCTGAGGGGACCAACTTCTTCAGCCAGCTCAGCGGTCGCTTGGCCTCGGTCATCCCGTTGCTCCATTTACATCGCTCAATCGTCGCCGGATCCCCGGGTCGGGGAGCGCCCGTGTCAGCACATGCCTACGAGCGGTACGGTTGCCGAACGATGGAGGCAACAGATGAAGCTGAAGCGGTCTTGGCTGGCAGGCCTGATCAGCTTCCTGGCCGTTGGGATCTTCAGCCTCACCACGCTGGGGGTGAACGACGAGCCAGCCCCAACCCTTAAACCGGCCCCTGCCGTGAGCCCGGCTCGACAGATCGAGACGGGCATGCACATCAAAAATATCTACAACCTGTCGCTGAAAGATAAAACGTTCAATGCAGAAGGATGGTTCTGGCTGAAATGGCCAGAATCCGTGCAGACGATCATCGAAACCAACCAGATCCCCATCACCGAATTGGTGGAGCTCGTGAATCAGGTGGAGGGCTTCGACTCACAAATTGAGCCCGACAGCAGCGAGCCTGAGCGGCTACCCGGCAATCGCTACCTTCAGGCCTTCAAATTCTCCAGCAAGTTTTACGACGACCAACAGAACCTGCGCGACTTCCCCTTCGAATCCCTGGAGCTGCCCATCTCAGTGGAAACACGTCCCTCGGTGTTTTCGATGGGATCGGAGGGAATCATCCTGGTTCCCAATCCCGATCTCAACGAAATCAAAGGCGATTCGATCAACCTGAATGGCTACAGCACGGAGGCAAGCCGTGTTTCCAGTGGGATTCACACCTACACCACCAGCTTCGGCGAAGAAGGTGTTGCCAATGCCGGCGACTACAGCATGGCAACCTTTGAAATCACCTATCGCACCAACGGCTGGGCGGCCTTTTATCGGTTTGTGCTGCCCTGGATGGCCGTGATGGTGATCCTGCTGCTGGCACCCAATCTTGAAGGCGATCTCAACGACCTTCGCCTCGCGATTCCCTCAACCGCACTGCTCACGTTGGTGTTCCTGCAGGAGGGCGCCCATGCGGAACTTCCTGCGCTCGACTACCTCACTTTTCTCGACAAGCTCTATTTGTTTGGCTACCTGATGGCCACGGCTGAATTCTGGCTGTTCGTGTGGAGCACCAACCTGATCAGCCGCGCCCAAGAAAGCGATCATGCCGCCGTGATGCAACGCATCAATCGCGTTGACCTCACTTACCAGATCACGACCATCGCCGGCGCCGTCTGCCTGCTGATCCTGGGGCGACTGGGCAGCGGCGGCTAACTCAGCACCTCAACTCCGCGCTTCACTCCTCCAGCAACTGCTTGCGGGCGTCGGCCAAGGCATGTCGTGCGTCGTCACTCACCGTTGGATAGGCGAGGTTGAGGGATTCAAGCGCGTCAATCACAGCATCGGCCACCACTTGGCGGGTGAACCACTTGTGGTCGGCGGGCACCACATACCAAGGGGCCTGTTCCGTGGCGGTGTGGCGAATCATCTGCTGGTAGCTGTCCATGTAGGCGTCCCAGTGGGCCCGCTCACGGATATCCGCCGCCGAAAATTTCCAGTTCTTCTCCGGGTTGTCCAACCGTTCGAGAAAGCGCCTCTTCTGCTCTTTCTTCGACACATGCAAAAAAAACTTGCGCACCACCACGCCATTGCGGCCCAGGTAATCCTCGTAGTGGCGAATGTCGCGGTAGCGCTGCTGCCAGATGTCGTCGCCCACCAGCTCGGGGGGAATGGGTTGCCGGGCCAGGATGTCTGGGTGCACGCGCACCACCAGGGTTTCCTCGTAGTAGCTGCGGTTGAAGATGCCGATGCGTCCGCGCTCCGGCAGGCACTGGTTGGCGCGCCAGAGGTAATCGTGATCGAGATCGATGGCTGAAGGCGCTTTGAAGGAGCTCACCTGACAGCCCTGGGGATTCACCCCACTCATCACATGCTTGATCGTGCCGTCCTTACCGGCGGCATCCATGGCTTGAAAGATGAGCAACAACGCCCAGCGGTCCTGGGCATAGAGCTTGTCTTGCAGCTCCGCCATGCGCTCCACCCCCTGCGCCAAAGCCTCGGCAGCCATCTGCTTGCCACCCGGCTGAGCGTGGTCGGTGCTGCCGGGATCGATGTGTTTGAGCGCAAAACCGTCGCCATTGCAGACGCGGAACTGACGGCTGATCTGATGACGGGAGTCGGCCATCGACACACAGGCGCTGTCAACAAGCTGGCGAGAACCTGGAGGGTTGTCAGCAGCGGCGCCACAATCGGTGGCGAACGGACCCGATCGATGTTCCTCCGCCGCCCCCTGCATCGCACCCTCATGGCCCTGATGGTGCTCAGCGCCGGCTCCGCCGTGGCGGGCCAAAGCCTCTGGACCCTGGAGACGGGTGTGCAGTCGTGCATTGAAACCAGCAGCGCCCAGGCCTGCCGGCAAGCCGAAGCACGGGTGAGTTCGCTCAAGAGCAACCCCGCCTACAGCCGCAGCTCCCACCTCTGCAAGGAAGAAATCAGCGAACTGGAAGAGCTGATCAAGCTGCTGCCGATGCGCGATGCCGTGCCCACCGAGGTGATGGCCTCAGTGGCTGACGTGCAGCAGGCCTGCCTGCCATACGGCTTCTGAGGGCGGGTGCCAGCCAGGCAACCGGATTTCGGTTCACCAGCGAAAAACAATGCCGCCTAGTTGTCATCAGCTCTGCGCTGATGACACTGGATGCCCCTGCCGATGCTGCTTGCTGCCACAACGCTGGAGTTGGGCATGGCCTCACCGCCGGCAACGCTGCAGCCGAGGCCACTGCTCACCCTGGAGCGCACCGCACGGCGGCTGCCACGCACTGGGGACCCGATCTGGGATCTGCGGCTCGACATTCCCGGTGAGCCCGTGCGCCATTTCGATGCCGTGAGTGGCCGGGCCGACCGCCAAGGCGCCAACCGCGATCAGATGGGCAGCGAAGCCCCTCTCCCCGTAGGCCGCTATCGCCTGGGTGCGATCGAACCCCTGGGACCCCGCGACCCCAAGGAGCTGGGCCCGATCTGGATCGGCATCGAACCGGAATTCAGCACCGGCCGGCGTGTGCTGGGCATCCACCTTGACCCCAGCGCGGGCCGCAACTGGAATAGCGGCACCGCCGGCTGCATCGGCCTGATCCGCTCCAACGACATGGTTGCCCTCGCCGAGCTGGTGCGCCGCAGCGGCACCAACACCCTGGTTGTGGCGCAGTAGAGCCAGCGTTGCTAGCGATGGGGTACCGCCGAGGTGACGGCGCGGCCACCAGCGCCCCACTGCTCCAAGCCGGCGGCAATGGGCACCTCACTGAGATGCACCATTCCTCACACCACCCGCCCCGGCGCAAGCCGGGGCTTTTCGCATGGAGCGAGGCCAACACGGAGAATGCAGGCCATCTGGCCCGATGGCATGCCCGCCGACTCCACCACCCTGCTCGAAGCCCTGCGTTGGCGGTACGCCACCAAAGCGTTTGACGCCAACCGGCAGATTGATGCCCCCACCTGGAGCGCCCTGGAGGAGGCGCTGGTGCTCACCGCCTCCAGCTACGGCCTGCAGCCCTGGACGTTCCTGGTGATCACCGATGCAGCGATCCGCGCCGAGCTCCGCCCCCACTCCTGGAACCAGAGCCAGATCACCGATTGCTCCCATCTGGTGGTGCTGCTGAAGAAGCGCACGATCACCGCCTCCGATGCCGATCGCCTGATCCAGGCCACCGCAAGCACCCGCGGCATCGAGGCCAGCGTGCTCGATGGCTACCGCCAGATGATCCAGGTGGATCTGATCGATGGCCCCCGCAGCCAGATCATCAGCCAGTGGGCCGCCAACCAGGTGTACATCTCCCTGGGCAACCTGCTCACCAGCGCCGCCCTGCTGGGCGTGGACACCTGCGCGATCGAAGGCTTCAGCCCCGCCGACTACGACCGCATCCTTGGCCTGGAGACCAGCGACTACCAGAGCTGCGTGGTGTGCGCCTGCGGCTATCGCAGCGCCGACGACAAATACGCCAGCCTCGCCAAGGTGCGCTACGCCGCCAGCGATCTGATCGAACACCGCTGATCCCCCATCCCCACAAAGCCATGGCAAGCAAATCCAAAACCCCAACCAAGGCACCGGTGGCGAAGCCTGTGCTCAGCGAAGGCGCCCAAATCAAGCTGCAGATCGCCGCCACCGTGTTTGTGCCGATGCTGGCGCTGGGGATCTGGCTCAACAGCAAAGGGTTCTTCAATTAACGGCGAATCAGCCCGAAACGCTCAACAGCAGCCGCCGGATTCTGCGGCAGCTGCTGTCACCAAGCTGCGATCAAACGGAATCACGCTTCCGCAGCCTTCAAACAGGCCGTAGTGGCGATCGAAATCACCAATGAACTCGAAGTGCGAGGCAAACCGCGTTTGCTGCAACATTCGATAAGTGTTACCGCACACCGGAAATACCCGGCCGGCCTCGATGCTGTGGTGTTTGTCGAACTCCAGCCGCGTGGGTGATTCGCCAATGGAACCCCGGTAGATCACGGCCTGGCCATGGTCTTCGCAGGCATCTTCGAGTTCGGAGATGTTGAACAGGCGGTAGGTGGCGGAATAAAAGCGTGCTTCGCCCACAAGGGCGGCCAGCTCGGGCTCAGTGATCTCCAGCGGCCGGTCGCTCACCAGGCGCGGATCGGCAAAGCCGGCGGCGCGGGCCATGCGCAGGAAGTCGTTCCAATAGAGCGCGCCGCCCAGGCACTCGCCGTAGAGCACCGGATGGCTCTGCACCGCCGCCGGTAGGCGTCGATCGGCATACACATCGGAGAAATAGAACTCTCCACCGGGCTTGAGCAGCCGCTGGGCACCCCGCAGCACCGCAGGCTTGTCGGTGGAGAGATTGAGCACACAGTTGCTCACGATCACATCGAAGCTGGCGGGCTCCAGATCCAGCGCCTCCAACGCTTCGATGCGCCCCTCCAGGAAACGCACGTTGGCGTAGCCGAACTGTTCGGCATGAAACGCTTCGTGCCGGCGCGCCACCTCCAACTGCTCCGGCGTCATATCGACACCCACCACCTCGCCGCTTCCGCCCACCAGCTGGGCCAGCAGATACACATCACGGCCGCTGCCGCTGCCGAGATCGAGGATCCGGCAGCCCTCCAACAGGGGCGGGCACACCAGGCCACAGCCGTAATAGCGGCTGCTCACCTCCGGATGCACCCGGGCCAGCAGTGGCTTCAGCCAAGCAGGCACCGCATCGGCATCACAGCAGGCGCTGGTTTTGAGATCGGCACTGCTCTGCAGCTCCTGGCCGTAGTAGGCCTGCACCAACTCCTGCATCGGTTCCTGAGGCTGATCGGGGCTTTGGCTCAACCGTAGGGAAAGGGGCTGTGCGAAGGGATCAGCCGGGATCCTGCACGCTTTCGAGGGAAGGCCCAAAGGAGCGCCCACCCGCGGCCGGTTGATAAACGCCAGGCAACGACGGATCGGGAGCCAGCCAGGCGGGCAGGCGCTCACCCGCCTTCAGCAATGGCAGCGGGGCGGGGCCAGCCCAGCCGGCGGGACGGCTGACAGGTAGGGCGTAACGCAGCGTGATCGCGTCACCGGCCCGGAGCCGGGACGCGGCCGGCTGCCGCTTCACCTCCAGCACCTGGGCCTGGGCCCGCAGCTGCTCGGGCTCAGCGCCGGCGGCCATGGTGTGCACGCTGCGCACCAGCAGCTCCAACACGTAAGGCGCCTGGCGCTGCTCCTGGCCATACACCCAGGGGGGCAGCTCAGCGTGAGCGCTGGGCAACCAGCCCAGGGCGATGGCGCCCAAGACGGGCAGCAGCGGCAAGCGAGGTGCGTTCATCACCACACGCTCGCGGGGTCAGCATGCCGGTTCCTAGATTCATAACCTCGAGAACACAGTTCTTCATGTTCGACGCCTTTACCAAGGTTGTTGCCCAGGCCGACGCCCGCGGCGAATTCCTGAACGCTGGTCAGATCGATGCCCTCGCCGCCATGGTGGCCGAGAGCAACAAGCGCATGGATGCCGTGAACCGCATCACCTCCAATGCGTCCAAGATCGTCACTGGCGCAGCCCGTGATCTCTTCGATCAGCAGCCCGCCCTGATCGCCCCCGGCGGCAACGCCTACACCCACCGCCGCATGGCTGCCTGCCTGCGCGACATGGAGATCATCCTCCGCTACGTGACCTACGCCGTGTTCACCGGCGATGCGTCCGTGCTGGAAGACCGCTGCCTGAACGGCCTGCGTGAGACCTATCTGGCCCTGGGCGTGCCTGGCGCTTCCGTGGCTGAAGGCGTGCGCAAGATGAAGGACGCCGCCATCGCGATCGCCAACGACCGCAACGGCATCACCCCCGGCGACTGCTCCGCTCTGATGAGCGAGATCGGCACCTACTTCGATCGCGCTGCTGCCGCTGTTGCCTGATTCAGGCCAACACGCCCCCTCAGGCCTGCCGGAGTCCCGTTTGATCGGGATCCTCCGGCAGGCCCTTCCATTGCAGAGCGGTGCGCCGCGCCCAGAGCAACAGCGGATAGAGCTGCCGGGAGCGCGGCGGCGCCGCAAACAGCTGGCCGAGCAACGCCAGCAATGGGTCGCTGGGCTGCAGACGCTGGCATAGCTCCGCAATCGCCTCGGCACCATGCCAGGCCTGATCTCCCTCCAGCAGCACCGCACCGCGCGCCAGATCCAAACCACGCGCCTTCAGCTGGGTCCGCAGGCTGTGATCGGCGCGACCATCGCAGATCTGCAGCTCCGGCAAACCACCCACCAGCTCACTGCGGAGCGCGAAGTGGCGGCAGAACGGACAGCCGCCGTCGTAAACGAGCACCAGGGACATTCCGCCATCCTGACGGTCGCCGCCGATCTGATGTGACCCGCCAGCCCCGGCTCCAGCCAGCCATGCAAACACTGCTGGCTGCGCTGCTGGTCGTGCTCATCCCCCTGCTACCGCTGCTCCACCCAGCGAGCGCCGAAGCCGCCGAGCAGTACCTCTGCGCCGGTGATCCCCTCAGCGCGGAGGTGGTTGCCGGTGCCGTGGATGCCCCAGGCATTCCCAACAGCAGCGGGGGCACCGTTCCGGGAGCCTTCATCGTGCTGCAGTGGCGCGGCGTGAGCCTGCAGCTACCGCGCACCAACAACGCCGGCGTACCCAGCTACAGCGATGGCCGCTGGTGGTGGCAGGCCCTCGATCCCGACCAGCCCGACTTCGCCCAGCGGCGTGGCGACTGGGAGAGCTATCGCTGCGAGCGGCCCCGTTAGGCCGCCTGCTCCTGCTCTGCGCGTTGCTGCTGGTGGCCGATCACGAGCAGCAACAGGCTGATCGCCCCCAGCAATCCCACCAGCAGACCCACCACCACCATGGTTCCGGTGAGTCCGTTGGCGTAAGCACCGGCGAGAACCTTCTCCACGGTGGAAGCCGATGCCTTGCCGTGGCTCAGCACGCCGCTGCTCAGGGCCGCGCGGGCCTTGGCCTCCAAGGCCGGAATCTCAGCGGGGCTGGCCCCCAGCTTCAGCAAGCGCTCCCGCAGGCTGGCGAAACCGAAGCCATTCACCATGGCGCCGCTGGCGGCAAAGCCCAGGGCGAACCCCAGCTGGCCGGAGGTGGTACGGAAGGCGGTGACCGCACCGAAATAGCGGGCAGGAGCCTCCTGCACAAACAGGGCCGATTGAGGCACCGCCACGAACGCCAGCCCCAACCCCACCAGCAGCAGCCCAGGCACCAGCGACAGATAGGTGCTCTCGGGCTGAATCCAGCCCAGCCAGATCACACCCACCACCAGGGTGATGCAACCGCCGGCCATCAGCTGCGTGGTGCGGCGACCGGGCGCCATCAACCGGCCCACCACAACGCCGCCGGCACCAAAACAGATCAGCAGTGGGAGCTGAGCCAGAGCCACCTGACTGGTGCTGTAGTGCTGCACCAGCTGCCAGAAGTTGCTGGTTTGCAGCTGCACCACGGCCTGGGCGAAGTTCCAGGCGATGCCGCTCACGATCGCGGCGGCGAAACAGCCGCGGCTATAGAGGGCCACCGGGAAGATCGGTTCGCTGCGGCGGCGCTCAATCGCCAGATGCACGGCGAACATCACCAAACCAGCGCCGGTGGGCGCCCAGAAGGCCGGCGCCTTGAACCCGGTGACGGCATGGCTCACACCGGTGAGCACCAGCACCATCGCCGCCGCGATCGTGATCAGCCCCGGCACATCGGCCTTGAGGTCGCGGTTGGCCGGCATCTCAGGCACGAGAACCGGCAGCAGCGGTAGACAGAGCAGCGCGATCACGGGCACCAGGCCAAGCGCCAGGCGCCAGCTGCTGTCGGCCAACACGCCCCCCAGCAGCGAGCCGAGGATGAAGCCCGCCACGATCAACAGGTTCCACAGGCCCAGAGCCCGGCCCAGCTGCTCGGGGCGGCTGACAAAACGCACCGCCGCAAACGACGCCGCGAGGATCGAGCCCAGGGCAATGCCCACCAGGGCACGGCCGAGCAGGAACAGGCCAGCCGTGGGCGCCAGCAGAGCGATCAGATCACCGGCGATGGTGAGCAGCAACGAGGCCGCCAGCACCCGGCGCCGGCCGAGGCGATCGCCCAGAAAGCCCATCAGCAGCACCGTGGCCGCCTGGGCCAGCGTGGAGATGCTGGCGGCGAAGGCCAGGGTGGAGCCGTGCATGTCGAGGGCGCGGCCGGCCTGCACCAGGGCGGTGTTGGCCACGGTGGGGTCGATCAGCTGCAGGCTGGCCAACACCCCCAGGTAGGGAACAACGAGATTGCTGGGTTTCACAGTCAGGCGGCGAGGGGCCAGGAAGGAGAAGGGGCCGTGGCACGGCTGATGGCCACGAGTTGTCCGCGGCGCTGGAGGGCGGAGCGCCAGGGCCGCTGCGGGGCAGACGCCAGCTCGATCCGATCGCCGACGCGATCGAAACGCACAGGACCCTCGGGGGTTTCGGCCAGCCACACCTCCCCCTTCACCCGCAGCACCTCCGCCGGCAGGTTCGAAGCCCAGGCCCGGAGCTGAGCGCGGCTGATCGGCACCTGCTGCAGCCACAGATCACTGCGGGCCAGCTGGCGCTCCTCATGGACGGGCGGCAGCGGGTGCTCGCTGAGCTCCACCAGGCGCTGCTCCAGCCACCGGCGGCGCTCAGCCACCACGGAGGGCTCCAGCCGATCGCCCTTGCTGAACTGCAGCACATCCACCCCCGCAAACTGCTGCTGCACCAGTTCGCCCACCCAGGGATCAGCCCAGAGGGCCTCGATCCGCTCCAGATCCACCACCAACAGGGTGCGCGCCAGCGTGAGCCCATGCAGCTGCAGCTGGGCGGCCACCCGCTCGGGAATCGCCATGCCGCTCGTTTCGATCAGCACGTGAGCGGGGGGATCGGGCCGCCGCGCCAGCTCCAGCAGCGCTGCCCCCAGGCCATCACGCAGGGTGCAGCAGACGCAGCCATCGGTGAGTTCGAGCACGCGGCCGTCACCGCGGCGCAGCCGCTCGGCATCCACGTTGATGCTGCCGAGATCATTCACGAGCACCGCCCAGCGCCGGTGGGCCGGATCCTGGAGCCAGCCATTGATCAGGGTGGTTTTACCGGATCCGAGGTAGCCGCCCACCACGGTGGCGGGCACACCGTTCAGCGCAGCCAGGGGAGAGGAGGCGTTCATCCGGCGACAGCTCCAGCGAGATCGCCATACACGCAGACGCCGTCCTTGACGGTGGCCACCACGTTGATCGAGAGCAGCTCCTCGGGAGTGAGGGCAGTGGGGTCGTGATCCAGCACCACCAGATCAGCGCGCTTGCCCACCGCCAGGCTGCCCTTGCTGTCCTCCTCGCGGATCTGCCAGGCCGCCTCGATCGTGAGGGCGCGCAGGGCGGCGTTCACATCCACCCGTTCGTGCTCACCGAGCACCACGCCGCTGCGACTGCGGCGGGTCATCGCCGTCTCCATCATCCGCATCGGCTCGATCGGCGTCACCGAGAAGTCGTTGTGGTTGGAGCAGTGCAGGCCCAGAGCGATGGCGCTGGCCATCGGACTCATCCAGCTGGCGCGCTCAAGGCCGAGATTGGCGATGTGCACATCGCCGTAGAAGAAGGCATGCACCGTGAAGAAGCTCGGGTGCAGGCCCAGCTCCACATACTGCTCCAGCTGGCCCGGCACCATGAACTGGGAGTGGATGATCACCGTGCGGTGGTCCTGCTCCGGGCTGAGACCAGCCTTGCGGCAGGCCTCGATCATCATCGAAATGGCCGCATCGCCATTGCAGTGGGCGAACATCTGAAGCCCTTGGCCAGCCAACTGGGCCACGGTGTCGTTGAGCACCTCTGGCGGGAACAGAGGCTGGCCGCGCCAGTTGGCTTCACCGTTCGGTCCGGGGGTGAGCAGCGGTTCACTCCAGAAGGCGGTCTTGCCCTGGGGTGAGCCGTCCACCAGCAGCTTGATGCCCTGCAGCTTCAGGTGCTGGTGGTAGGTGCCGAAGGCGTCGCGAGCCGGCTGTGGCAGCTCCAGGGAGCCACCGTGAAAATCGGGAAAGCGCTCGCGCAGCATCGCCGGCACCTCCAGCACCAGCGGCAGCAACACCAGATCGAGCAGCAAGCGGCCCTGCTGGGCAGCCTTCTGGAACAGGCCGAGATCAGCGGCACTGGTGGCGCCATCCTGGGCGGTGGTGATGCCCTGGCTCAGATAGAGCTGCTGCGCGTCGCCAAAGCGCTCCAACAGCTCCTCCTCCGAGGGCTTGGGCATGTGCACGAACAGCGGGATGAAGGCTGTTTCCATCACCAGGCCCGCCGGCTCGGTGCTGCCGGGCAGCCGCACGATCACCCCGCCGGCGGGATCGGGGGTGCTGGCGTCGTAACCCACCAGCTTCAGGGCACAGCTGTTGAGCACCGCTCCGTGATTGGAGTTGTGGATCAACATCAGCGGGTTGTCTGGAAACAGCGGATCGAGATCACGCTTGTCCAGCGGGCGGCCATCGGAGAGACCGTCGGGGTCGTAGCCGTAGGCCACCAACCACTGCCCCGGCTGCAGCGGATTGGCCTGCACGTGCTCCTGAAGCACCTGCTGCAGCGAGGCGATCGAGGTGACAGGTCCAGCCGGCGGCCGCTGGATGTTGGCCCACTTCACCACCTGCAGAGCATTGGTGAAATGCCCATGGGCATCGATGAAACCCGGCAGCAGGGTGCGTCCCTGGAGATCCACCCGGCGGGTCTGCGGGCCGGCGTGGACCATCACCTCATCCTTCGAGCCAACGGCAACGATGCATCCGCCGGCGATGGCGATCGCCTCAGCGCGGGGATGCGAAAACTCCATCGTGAGAATGGGGCCTCCAAAGAGAATCAGCTCGGCAACACTGGCCATTCGGTCAACGTGTGTTTCTGAGGGTTAGCGGGATCGGAAGCTTCCGTCATCCAAGCGAGAGAACTGTTAATCAACAACAGCGACGCATGTACGCCGTGGCCAGATGCCGGTGCGGGGTGGGATCACTCACACCGGCAGCCTCTTGAAAGGCCATGACATCAATGCATGCACCGCTCAGCCAGGTGTTCCGAACACTGATGCCATCGTCGAGATGGATCGGATCCACGTCGTAGGGATCGCGATCAAGCTGAACGAAATCCGCCAGTTTTCCCACCTCAATCGAACCAACCTCGTGCTCGCGGCCGAGGATGAAGGCCGCATCGATGGTCTGCGCCCGCAGGGCCTGATCGAGGCTCACCCGCTGATCGAGGCCATGGGCCTGTCCCGAAGTGGTGGTGCGGGTAACAGCCGTTTTGATGTTACCCAGAGGCGAGGGCGGACTCACCGAGCCATCGTTGTGATACGAGGGCCGCAGACCGGCATCGGTGGCGTCCTTGATGCGACACCAGTAGGAACCCTGCTCGTGATCGAACATCTGACCATCCAGCAGATCGCCCCAGTACTGGAACTGAAACACCCCCATCGAGGCGTACACACCCAGACTGGCGGCTCGCTGGAGTTGATCGGGCCGGGCGGCACCGAGATGCTCCAGGCGCCAGCGGTGATCCGTGCCAAGCAGGTTATGACGAGTGAGGGCAGCCTCAAAGGCATCAAGCACCACATCGAGAGCGGCATCACCATTGACATGAATCGCCATCTGCCAGTTCTGACTGCAGATGGACGACTGATGCTGTAAATCAAACTGGAGGCGATCACCACTCAGCTGATCGAGGATCGTATCGAGCTGTTCACGGGTGTAATTCATCGCGGTGGGGATCCCGGGCTTGATGCCGGCTGCCCGCACAACGGGTGTATCAAGATAAGGAAAAGTGAGGGCGATGTTGCCCACCCAAGGGGAGCCATCGGCCCAGAGCTTGATGCCCTTCTTCGCCAACATCTCCGGCGGCACCGTGGATTCCCAGGGCCCGGCACAGTCGCTCGCTGTGGACACGTGATAGAGCGAAATGCGCAAGGGGCAGTGCGGTAGCTGCGCGAGTGTCTCGAACGCTCCCTTCTGCGAACTGTTGTAGGTGAGCTCGGCCGCCGAAGTAATGCCATTGCCCGCCATCAGCGCATACCACTGCGCTGCCGAGGCCAGGGGGTGGGGCACCAGCTCACCCATCAGCGCCTCGATCAGCAGCATCAGCGTCGGCGCTTCAAACGATTGACCGTTGGACGTTCCATCAGCATTGCGCCCGAAGGAGCCCCCCACGGGATCGGGCGGCGGCGCCACACTCCAGCCCATCCGTTCAATCACCGCGGAATTGAAGTACGCCGCATGCCCGGAGTTATCGAGCACCAGCACCTCACGATCCGGGAAATAGACATCCAGCACAGTCCTGTCGGGAGCAGCGGTGCCGTGCAGCAGCCGATCAAAACCGTTGAACAGCAGGGCCTGACCCGGTGGCGCCTCAGCCTGAACCTTCTCAAACAGGGCTGTGACCGCAGCCCAGGTGGGATAGCCCACATAAGGAGCAATCCAGTAGGCAGGAGGCTGGGTCGCCACGCCGGACAACACGGGATGGGAATGGGACTCGACAAAACCTGGAAGCAGCACATCCGAACCCAGATCGATCAGTTCGGCATCGGGCAACTGCCGCTCACAGTGGGCCTGATCACCCACGGCCTGGATCCGTCCGTCGGCCCCAACGCCCACCGCGCTGACCACAGGCTGCGCTGGATTCATCGTGAGGATGCGCGCAGCAACAAAAATGCGAGGGCGATCGATGGGCAATGAAGAACTCCCGGATAAACGAAGACCCCCTCTTCACTAGCGAAGCCGGCTCATCTTGTCAGCCTGAAGCGAATGCACCAACAATATTTGTCACAAAGGCTGCAATAATGAAGTGTCATTTGCATTTATCAACAGACCTTTAGGAGCTCGCTAAGCCTTTAAAAGGTTCACGCCGCCAGCTTTGTCCATGTCGAATCCCACCGTCGCCCACTACACCCTCAGCCGCCTCTCCCAGCTGGGCATCGACCAGATCTTCGGCGTTCCCGGTGATTACGCCTTCTCGATCGACGATGCAGCCGAGGAGGTGCCCGGCCTGAGCTGGGTGGCCTGCGCCAATGAACTCAATGCCGCCTACGCCGCTGATGGCTACGCCCGCATCCGCGGGGCGGCGCTGCTCTCCACCACCTACGGCGTGGGTGAACTCTCCGCCATCAACGGCGTGATGGGCAGCAAGGCGCATCGCCTACCGGTGTTTCACCTGGTGGGTATGCCCAGTGAACGCATCCAGAAGCAGGGGCTGATCACCCACCACAACCTGGGCGATGCGGTCTACGACCGCTTCCAGGCGCTGTCTGCCGAAGCAGCCTGTGTGAGCGCCGTGCTGACACCCGACAACTGCATTGATGAGCTCGAGCGCGTGATTCGCGAGGCGCTGCGCCAGAGCAGGCCGGCCTACCTGGTGATCTCGGAGGTGAACGGGGGCCAGCCCGTGCTCGGCACGCCGGTGCAAGGCCAACCGCTTAACGCCGTGAAGCGGCAGCGCAGCGTGCCTGAAGAACTCGAAGCCGCCGTGGGCACGATCCTGGCCCGCCTGGAGGCAGCGCAGTGCCCTGTGGCCGTGCTCACCCACCTGGTGAGCCGCTACGGCGTGCGCGACCAGGCCCTGGAGCTGATCCGCAAAACCAATCTGCCCACCGCCCTCACCCCCAACGACAAGGGCACCATCGACGAATCCATGCCGCAGTACGCCGGGCTCTACGCCGGCGACTGGTCATCGTCGGACGCGGTGCGCGATCTGGTGGGCGATGCCGATCTGGTGCTCGACATCGGCGGCATCGTGACGACTGAGCTCAACACCGGCTTGTGGACGGGCAACTACGACCCCGCCAAGGTGGTGTCGATCCAGGACAACTTTGTGCGCGCCGGCAACAAGGTGTTCGTGAATGTGGCCATCAACGATGTGCTGAACGCCCTGTGCGAGCGGGTGACTACCCGCTGCGGCGACCACGGGCTGAAGCAGGAGGCGATGCCGCTGGTGGGAGCCCCCACCGATGCCACCAGTTCAGCCAACTTCTATCCGCGCCTGCAGCGCCGCCTGCGCTCCGGCGACACGCTGGTGATCGAAACCGGCACCTGCATGACCCATCTCAACCGGGTGCTGCTGCCGGAGGGCGTGAGCGCGGAAGGCCAGGGCCTCTGGGGATCGATCGGTTGGGCCACACCAGCCTGCTTGGGGGTGGTGATGGCGAAGAGCTCGGGCCACACCTGGATGGTGACCGGCGATGGCTCCCATCAGCTCACCCTCAACGAGATCGCGGTGATGGGTCGCTATGGGGTGAAGCCGCGCATTTTCGTGCTCAACAACGGCCTCTTCGGCATTGAGGATGTGATCAGCGAGCGCGGCCACGGCTACGACGATCTTGCGCCGGTGAACTACCACCTGCTGCCGGAAGCCTTCGGCTGCCGCAACTGGCTCAGCGCCCGGGTGAGCACCGTGGCGGAACTCGATGCGGTGCTCGATCAGATCGACACCCACGACGGCGCCGCCTACATCGAGGTGATGATCCCCAACGAAGAGAGCCAGCCCCTGCCGCAGAGCACGATCGACAGCGGCTACAAACTCAGCACACCTCCCATCGGCTGAAGCCCCCATGTCTCTCCCTCCCTGGCGGCCGTTGCTGCGCGGCGCCCGCCAGCGGGAGGGGAGATCCCCGCAAGCCCGCTGGCTGCAGCTGGCCACGCTGGGGGGCGATGGCGCGCCGCGGGTGCGCACGCTCGTGTTCCGCGGCTGGGCCGGACCCGCCGAGCTGGATCTGCTCACCGACAGCCGCAGCGGCAAAGCCAGCGAGCTGATCGCCGAACCCCGCCTTGAGCTCTGCTGGTTGCTGCCGAAGGCGCGCTCGCAGTTCCGGCTGCGGGGCCGCCGATTCGAGCTGCCGCCAGAGGAGGAGCAGAACGCCCGCGAGCAGCACTGGCAGCAGCTCAACCCCGGCGCCCGCGCCCTCTGGGGCTGGCCGGAGCCTGGTGCGCCATTCGATGCCAGCGCCGCCTTCCCGTCCGAGCTGCCGGAGGGCACACCCTTACCGGCGTGCTTCACCCTGCTGCGCATCGCCGTGGCCCAGGTAGAGCTGCTGGAGCTCACCGGACACCCCCACCAGCGCCGCCGCTGGCGCGCTGAGCAGAACTGGGCCGAGGAGCGGCTGAACCCCTGAACTGCAGCACCAGGGATCTGGTCTTGACTCTCCAGTAACTGGAGTAGCCACACTGAAAAGATCCCCTGCCTGCCTGGGCTGTGAAAGCCACCCCCGCCCTTCGTGCTGTTCGGCTCTACCGGATGGATCTTCCGGAGCACCCCTGCCCATGGGGCTCGCGCGCCGTACGGTTGCTCGAGCAGCAGCAGATTCCCTTTGAAGACCATCGCCTCACCAGCACGGAGGCGGTGGAGGCCTTCAAAGCAACCCATGGTGTGGCCACCATGCCGCAGGTGTTCGCCGGCGATGAGCGGATCGGTGGCTACAGCGATCTGGCCGCGCGGCTGGGGGTGCGCGCGGAATCCGCCGAGGTGTCGTATGCGCCGGTGGTGGCTGTGTTCGTCACCGCAGGTTTGATGGCCGCCGTGCTGGATGCGGGGCTCAGCGGCTTCATGGGGATCGCCATCAGCCTTTTGGCCATGCTCAAGCTGATGGATGTGGCCGCGTTCGCCACCAGCTTTCGCAAATACGACCTGCTCAGCCAGCACTGGCCAGGCTGGGCGCGTCTCTATCCCGGCATCGAACTCCTGGTGGGGCTTGGCGTGCTGCAACAACCCGAAGCCAGCGGTGCCGCCCCACTGGTGGGAGCGGTGGCTCTGGTGCTCGGCGCGATGGGGATGGTGTCCGTGGGGAAAGCGGTGTTTGTGGATCACCTGGCGCTGAACTGCGCCTGTGTGGGCGGCAACTCCAAAACGCCTTTGGGCGTGGTGAGCTTCGCCGAAAACCTGCTGATGACTGGGATGGGCGTGGTGATGCTCGCCGGCCGCTGAGGGCGCACTTAGCCGGGCGCCCGGCCTCTGGGCAGGAGCAGCGTGGCCCCAGAGACGATCACCACCAGGGTGAGCAGACCCAGGAGCACTGAGTAATAGGGCTGCAGATTGATCGGCCCGAATCGCCCGGTGTGGATCTTGATCAGCCAGAAGGCATCAATGCCGCGCTCCAGGAGCAAGCTGTACAGAGAACCGCTGGCTGCGGTGAGCAACAGTGGTGCGGCGGCCACGGGCACCAGCACACGGTGCAGCGTCCGTAATCGGGTGCTGAGGGGGCGAGGCATCGCAGTTACTCCTGGCGCAGTTCCTGGTGCAACGCCGCTTCGTGGGCGCAGGGCATCCATAGCCCCTTGTTTTGATGCGTTCCCTTGCAACCGAGCTCTCTAGCCCGCTTCTCCGCTTCGGCTTGCGTTTTGTAGAGGCCCTTGGCGTGGGCCAGAGCCTGACTGGACAGCTGCAGCGCGCAGAACAGCGCCACAACGGCCAACGCCAGGCGTTGATCAGAGCGTGAACAAAGCATCGAACTGGTAGTACTCCGGTTTGTTGAGTCCGTCGTGCTGGAGCATGCGGCGCAGCTCAAGGATTTCTCGGCGCTGCGCCACGATGATCTGGCGGGCCAGGCGCCGGATCGTGGGATTGCTGCTCTTGCTCAGAGCATCGTGGGCCATCACCAAGGCACCGCCGTGGTGAGCAATCATTCCCTCCAAAAACCACGTCACCCGGTTGTTGCGGGTGGGGGTGGAGCCCATCATCTGCATGGCCTGGATCTGAGCGGTGCTCATGCGCGTGAGATCAGCCATCGCATCGGGATTACCACCCGGCACGAGAACGACCGGATACACCGGGGCATCGGGATACCAGGCTTTGCGCCACTGCCCCATCGCCTTGATCTCCTGAGCCTGATCGCGCCAGATCTCCTTGCCGAGGGATCCCACCCCAGGCACACCGATATCGAACACAAATTCGCTCATGCGCAGGGCACCCGTGTGGTGCTGCACCATTCCATCGAGCCAACGCAGGTCGTAGGTGCTGCCAGCAGGGCCAACGTCGTGGCTGTGGGCGCTGTGATCGGCCTTGGGTGAGCTGGTGGTGGGCGCCTCCAGCATCGGGTGATGGTGGTTGTGGTGGTGCTGATGATCAGCCTGCTGAGCGCGGGCTGCCGGGGCGAGCAGGCTGATCACCGCTAGGCAGGCCAGGGCGCGGCGCATGAACACAGGAACGACGTCTTCCTACGATGACCTCTCCCCTTACAGGAGAGTCAAGTGGTAGCGACAGGGCTCCTCAAAATCGGGGATGTGGCGGCCCGATCAGGCCTCACGGTGAAAACCATCCGCTTCTACTGCGATGAGGGGCTGATCCATCCGGCCAGCCGCAGCGATGGCGGTTTTCGCTTGTTTAGCCCTGATGTATTCGACGAGCTCACGTTCATCCGAACGCTGCGGGCCTTGGAGATCCCCCTACCGGACGTCCTGAAAATTCTCGAGTCGCGCCGCTCGGGGATCTGCACCTGCACGTCGTTGCAGAGCACGATCCGCAGCAAGGCCGGTGAAATCGAACAGAAAATCAGCGCACTGCGGGCCATGCACATTGAGCTGATGGACTTACTCAACGACTGGCAAGACTGCGGCGGCAGGAAACCCTGAGCGCCAAGCCCCTGCCGTTAAGGAAGCTGCTGACGCAGTGCTGTTAGCCGCTGCGCATTCACGCCCAGATCGGAATCCCCGAGGCGCGACACCGAGCGCGCCTGCAGCACACCACGAGCGGAATCGGCATAGAGCTCTAGATCATCCACAAAGCCGAACAGAGCACTTGTGGCGGTGGCATGCAGGTAGCCATCGCCCTGCTCCAGCACCTCCGTGCGCGGCGTGGCCTCAATCACCGGCACCAGCGCCGCCAGGGCTGCCGCGGGATCCGCCACCGACCAATCGGCTCGGGCGCAATGGGCGGGGCTGGGGCAGGCAGAAAGAGCACCGTTGTGCACGCCCAGATCCGCCGGCACCGGTCCAACGAAATGAAACAGCGCCAGGGTGAGCGTGAGCAGCAGGTGGGTCATGGCTGAGCGGGGGCGGCGGGAGCAGACGGTGGTGGTGGGCTGAGCGTGTCCTCCATGCCCAGATCGATCTCGCCGATCCAGAGCAATAGGCCGGCAATGCAGGCGACGGCGGCCAGCAACAGCAGCCAGTGGCGGCGATCCATGCGGTTGAGCATCCCTGGGTAGTTTGTGCCACCCGCACCACCGCAGGCATGCAAGCGCCCGCCCCCCTGCTGCAGCGCCTACGGCAGACCCCAGGCCTGGAGAGCGGTCGCCGCCTGGTGCTGCTGCTCACGCAGCTGGGCGATTTCGATTCGATGGAGTACGCCCAGGCCCTGGTGCCAGCACTGCCGCAGCTGGAGGCCGCGGGGATCCGCACGCTGGCGATCGCCATCGGCGATGGGCCCGGCGCCGATCGCTTCTGCCGCTACACCGGTTTCCCGCGGCAGATGCTCCAGGTGGATGCCGAGCCCGCGCTGCACCGGGAACTAGGCCTCTACGAGGGTCTGCAGACACCGGGCGGCCCCTGGCCTGGGCTCTTGCTGATGTGTGCGGGCATCGGCTCGCCCGGCACGCTGGCGGAGGTGTTCCGCGGCTACCGGGGCGACCGCACGGCACCGCAGCGGATCCACAGCCCCCTGTTCCGCCTGGCCGGCGGCGAAGGGTTCCAGCGGCCGTTCGAGCTGGCCACGGTGCGGCTGCGCAACATGAACGAGGTGCTCGGTAACTGGCGCACCTACGTGCCGAGCGACAGCTTCATCACCCAACGGGGCGGCACCTTCCTGATCGACACCGACGACACCCTCCTCTACAGCCATCGCGACCGAGGAATCCTGGGCTTCTCGGCCACCATGAACCGACCGCTCAGCTTTCTCGACCCGTTCCTGCCGGAAAGCGCTTGACTTGTCAGCGTTGATACCGAAACAGTGATGGTCTGGCGGCGGGTGCAGGCCGAGCGGGAGCGCGGGCGCGCCTATCAGCCCGGCTTTGAGCGCCATCAGGTGATCACAGCGTGGATGGGTGCCCTGCTGGCGATCACGGCACTGGGGTTGATCAGCACCTGGAGCCACTACGGGCTGGTGGTGGCCCCGTTCGGCGCCTCCACCGTGCTCCTGTTCGGCCACCCCGAAAGCCCATTGGCCCAGCCGCGCAACATCGTGCTGGGCAACACGCTGGCCGCTGTGGTGAGCGTGATCTGCGTGGCCCTGCTCGGGAACGGAGCCTGGGTGATGGGGATGGCCGTGGGGATCACGATCGCCCTGGGGCAGCTGCTGCGCTGCCTGCATCCGCCGGCCGGAGCCGTGGCCCTGCTGGGCGTTCTGCTGCAGGCCAGGCCTGGCTTCATCCTGGTGCCGGTGCTGAGCGGATCATTGCTGCTGATGGCGCTGGCGGTGCTGTTCCATCGCCTGCCGGGCCGCAGCACTCCCTACCCGCACCACTGGCTGTGAAACTGGCTCACCCGGCTCGGCCCTGATGTCACTCGATCAACTGAAGGCCTTCCTGGCCCGCCTGCAAAAGGATGCAGCCTTGAAAAGCGAGGTGCTGGCGGCCGCCACGGCCGACGATGTTGCGCAGATCGCCCTGAAGCTGGGCTTTGAGTTCTCCGGCGATGAACTGCTGCGCGCGTCTGGGAAAAAGTTCGATCGCGTGACCGTTCACAAGAACGACATTCCGGGCGAATACAACTGAACAAGGGCGCAGGATGTAAGCCAATTTTCATCACAACGGCAGGGTTAGGTTGCCAACCAGTGCAGCCAAGCCTGTGGATGACTTTCAACAAGCGCTGCTGATCTTTGTCATCGGCGCTGTGGTCACGGCCGCCACGGCCGGGATGATCCTCAAGGGACATCTCAGCTGGCAGGGCCGGGATCCCTGGGGGGAGGACTAAGCGATGCCAATGCTGGCTACGACGCCCCTGCTCTCCCCCGGCATCGCCTGGGCGCTGGTGGTGATCTTCGCGGTGCTCTGGATCGCCCTCGGCGTGTCGTGGGGACGGGGCGGCAAGGGCGATGCCGACGATTACATGCTGGCGGGCCGCAACATCGGCTTAGCCCTGAGTACAGCCACCTTGATGGCCTCCTGGGTGACGGGCAACACCACCTTGCTCGCCCCGGAATTCGGCTACCGCAATGGCCTCTGGGGCATGTTCAGTTATGCCCTGGCCGGACTGGGCCTGATCCTGTTTGCGCCATTGGCGATCCGCATCAAACGGCTGATGCCCCATGGCCGCACCAGCGGTGACTTCATCCGCCTGCGTTACGGCCGTGCGGCCTGGTGGGTGTTCATGCTGATCACAGCGGTTTACACCCTGGGATTCCTGATCACCCAAGCCATGGGCGCCGGCATCCTGCTGGAAGCGCTATCGGGCTTTGATTACAGGCTCGGCATGGTGGTGGTGATCGGGGTCTCAACCGTTTACACGCTTTACGGCGGCATGCGTGCGGTTGTGGGAACCGATTTCATTCAGTCGCTGCTGATCATGGCGCTGCTGGTGGTGGTGGCCGTGCTGGCCTTCCAACGCTTCCCACTGGAGCAGGTGCACAGCAGCCTGGCGGCCAGCCACCCGGATCGGCTCAACCTGCTGTTGCCCGCCGGTTTGTTGATCGCCTGGAACTCAGCTCTCTTCTCGATGGGAGAGGTGTTTCACAACAACATCTGGTGGTCGCGGGTGTTCTCCAGCCGCAGCTCGGTGGTGTTCAACTCGTTCATCCTGGGCGGCCTGGCCTGGATGACCGTGCCCGTGGTGACCGGCTCCATCGGCCTGGTGGCCCTGGCTGACAACCTCGCACTGCCCCAGGTGAACATGGTGTTCCCGGTGATGGCCTCCCAGCTGCTGGGGGCCGGCGGCGCGGCACTGGTGTTTGTGGTGGTGTTCGCCTCGCTCACCTCCACGCTCGACTCCCTGCTCGCGTCCACAGCCGACCTGGTGGCTGAAGATGTGATCTTCAAGCTGCTCAATCCCCAGTTGAGCGATGCCCAGCTGCGCCAGGCCACCAAGCTCGTGGTGGTGGCGCTGGGCCTGATCACCCTGGCCCTCTCATGGCCGCGGCTGGATTCCCTGGCATCGGTGTTGTTCTTCACCGGCGCCCTGGTGGCCTCCACAATCTGGCCCGTGGCCTACGGCCTCTACTGGCCCCAAGCCAATCGGCAGGCCGCGATCGCCGCGATGCTCACTGGAAGCGCTGCGGGCCTGATCGCTTACGTGCAGATCGCGCCCTACTGCGCGGCCCTGATCTCCGCCGCGGTGTCTGCCGTGGTGATGGCCGTTGGCACAGGCCTTCAGCCCGAACACTTCCAATGGCGCACCCTGCGGGGAGAGTGATCCCATGACCCCAACCCTGGCCTTGGCCCTCCTGGCCAACAGCACCTGGATCGCCAGCCTGAACCTGCTGCGGCTGGTGGTGTTCGGCAGCCTGGCCGGACTGGCCTTTGCGGTGGTGGCGCTGCTGGTGATCTGGTGGCGCGAGTGGCGCTCCAACAACGTGTGGTGAACCGTCCGTAAAAACATTCACATCTCCACCCGAGCTGCTCGTAAATCAATTCACGCTCTTTGTGCAGCAACGGCTACCAAATAGGCTGTAGTTTGAAGATTCACTGGCGATCCGCAGCAAGCGGACTCTCCGTCGTGCAGGGTGTGACTAGTGCACTTTCACGACACGCAAGGTTTCAGCGGCCTTGTTGTCGTCTGAGGTATTCATGGCCCTTCTTTCGCCCGAAAAGCGTTCTGACACCGCTGCATCACTGCGGTTTCAACCGCTGGGCCCCGACATCTACGGCGCCACACAACCCCAGGCCCTGCTGAGCAGCATCCAGGAAGACGGCGAAGCCTTATTCGACCTGAGCGATCAGCACGTGGTGTCGATCCGCCCCTTCCGGGCCGAAACCCTGCTGCAGCTGTTCCGCCTGGCGGCCAAGTTTGAGAGCAATCCGAATCGATACATCACCCATAATTTGCCGCTCAAAGGAAAAATCCTGATCAACGCCTTCTATGAGCCGAGCACCCGCACACGCCTGTCGTTCGATAGCGCATGGCACCGCCTCGGTGGCGACTCGATCAACATCACCGACCGCAGCAGCACAGGGATCGCCAAGGGGGAATCCCTGTCCGACGTCGCCCATATGTTCAACAACTACGGCGACTGCGTTGTGCTGCGCGATAACCACGCCGAAGCGGTCTACCAGATGACCGAATCACTCCGAATCCCCATCATCAACGCCGGCAACGGGATCGATCAACATCCCACCCAGGCGATGGCCGATCTCTTCACCCTGTTCAAGTGGAGACCGCAGCTCGCCAGCACCACGGTTCCCCGCTCCGAGCGCGTGCGGATCGGCATTGTGGGCATCCCGAATCGGATGCGCACGGTGCGATCGCTGCTGCACATCCTCGCGAAGTTTCCGCAGATCGTGGAAACCATCACCATCATTTACGACCCCCACACCCACGCCTCCGATCAACTCTTTGATCCAGGCCAGCTCGAGGAGCTCCGGGAAGCAGGGCTCAACATTCAACTCAGCACCAACCTGCACCGCGAGATCCCTGAGCTCGATGTGATCTATATCAATGCCATTGCCTGGGTTGGCGATAGCTATGAGGTGCATGGCAGCAGCTTCCGCCTCACCCGCGATCTCCCCTACAAGCCCGACGCGATCGTGCTGCACCCCTTGGCACGCGGCCCGGAATTGAGCACCTGCATGGACGACACACCGCACAACTGGTATTTCAGCCAGGCCCGCGGCGCTGTGTTCCTGCGCATGGCCCTGCTCACCTGCCTGGTGGACCGCACCGACCGCGTGATGGATGTGATCTGAACCATGTGCGGCATCGGCGGAATCTTTCACAACAACTCCCGGCAGGCGATCGACCCGCAGCTGCTGGTGAACATGGCGGCGATCCAAGTGCATCGCGGCCCGGATGGTTTCGGCATCCGGCAGTTCGACGACGCTGGCGTGGGCTTCTGCCATGCCCGCCTCTCGATCATCGACCTAAATGAAAACCGGGCGCGCCAGCCCTTCAGCAGCAGCGATGAGCAGCTGCTGATGGCCCACAACGGCGAGTTTTACGACTTTCAGCGCATCCGCGCCGATCTCACTGCCCGCGGTGTGCGCTTCAGCAGCAAGAGCGATTCCGAAATCCTGCTGCGCCTGTATCAACAACAGGGGCTGGAGCGCACCCTGCCGCAACTGCGCGGTGAATTCGCCTTCTCCCTCTACGACCGCAGCGAGGACAGCCTCTATCTGGTGCGCGACCGCTTCGGCATCAAACCGCAGTACTGGTGCCTCACCCCCGAAGGCCTGGTGTTCGGGTCCGAGCTGAAGGTGCTGTTTGCCCATCCAGCGGTGGAGCGGCGCTTCACCTCCGAAGGCCTCTTCCACCAGCTGATGCAAACAATGGTGCCCGGCAGTACCGCCTTCGCCGGCATCCACCAGGTGAAGCCCGGCCATGTGCTGAAGGTGCAGCGGCGCGATGGAGCCCTGCAGGTGTCGGAATGGTGTTACTGGGATCTCAACTTCCCGCGCGAGGGCGAACGCGACCGCAGCCTGGGGGAACAGCACCACATCGAAGCGATCCGCGCCGCCCTGCTGGAAGCGGTGGAACTGCGGATGGTGGCCGATGTGCCCGTGGGTTGCTACCTCTCCGGCGGCATCGACAGCTGCTCCATCCTCGGCCTAGCGGCGGCGGTGAGCCAGAGCCCGGTGAAGGCCTTCACCATCGGCTTCGACGATGCCCGCTACGACGAAACGCCGATCGCCCGTGAGATGGCGGAGGCCACAGGGGCTGAACAGGATGTGCTGCGCCTCTCTGGCGAGCAGCTGTACGGCTGGATGGAACGGACCATCTGGCACACGGAGCGCACCATCTACAACACCCTGGCGGTGGCGAAGTTTCTGATGAGCCGCCACGTGAACGACGTTCATTACAAGGTGGTGATGACCGGGGAAGGCTCCGATGAGCTGTTCGGCGGCTATCCCGCCTTCCGGCGCGACATGTATCTGCACGGCCTCGACGATCTGCCGGAGCAGGAGCGACGCGCCTGCCAAGAGCTGCTGGAGCAGTCGAACGCGTTGGTGCAGGGGGCGATGCTGGCTGCCAACCAGATCGACGATCCCGATCTCGATGCGGTGGTGGGCTTCACCCCCAGCTGCCTTCAACCCTGGCTGGCCTGCGCACCCCTGGTGCCGGCCCTGCTAGCGGAAGCCCATCGCACCGCCCTGGAGGGCTATGCCCCGGGCAAAGCGATCGCTGAGCAACTCAATCCCGAGCAGCTGGAAGGGCGTCACGCCCTGGATCGCGCCCAGTACGTGTGGATCAAAACCATGCTGGAGGGGCAGATCCTCACCTGGGGTGGCGATCGGGTCGACATGGCCCATTCGATGGAAGCGCGGCCGGCGTTCCTCGATCACCACCTCGCGGAGGTGGCGGTGCAGGTGCCACCGGAGCTGCGCATCAAGGGCAAAACCGAGAAATATGTGCTGCGTGAAGCGATGGCCGGTTTGCTGCCGGAGGTGCTCTACAAGCGTGAGAAATTCGCCTTCATGGCACCGCCGGCCCATACCGAGCCCAAGAAGTGGCAGCAGATGAAGGAGCTGGCTAACGCCTATCTCAGCGATGCAGCGATTGCTGAGGCCGGCCTGCTGAGCGCGGAAGGCGTGAAGGCCCTCTTCGCCCGCCACGACGACCCGGCCACCAGCGATGCCGAACGGGTGCAAATGGATGCCGTGATCAACCACCTGCTGGGGGTGCAGATGCTGCATCGGATGTTCATCGCCGACGACATCCCCGCCAAAGCGCGCGCCATGGCCGATGAGCTGGGCTGGCATCCCGAAGTGTCGCCTTCACTACACGGCCATCGGCAGCAACAGGAGATCCTCTGCTGAGGTTGTGATCACCAGCAACGCTTGTCTGTCGCCACCCCGGTTGCTCCGCGTCTGCAAGCCAATGGCTTGAGGCTGCTGGCCGCCATCGAATCGATGGCGGAGGTGGGCGCCCAGCCAGACGGCAGCGTGTGCCGGCGCGGGTTCAGCCCCGATGATCGCCGCGGCCGTGAACGGTTGGGCAGCTGGCTCCAGGAGGCTGGGCTCAGCGTGCGGGTGGATGCAGCCGGCAATCTGATCGCCCGCCGCGAAGGGCTCGAGCCCACGCTGCCGGCTCTGGTGACGGGCTCACACCTCGACACGGTGCCCACCGGCGGCCGCTACGACGGAGCGCTGGGGGTGATCGCCGGCCTGGAGGTGGTGCGCTGCCTGAACGACGCCAATCACCAGCTGCGCCACCCCTTGGAGCTGGTGGTGTTTGCCGACGAGGAATCCACGATGGTGGGCTGCAAAGGCATGTGCGGTGTGGCCAGTGCCGATCCGGCCGACTACACCACCAGCAACGGCGAATCGATCGAACGCAACCTGGCGCACCTGGGCGGCGACTGGGCCCATCTCAGCCAGGCCCGCCGCAGCGACCAGGCCATCGCCGCGTTTGTGGAGCTGCATGTGGAGCAGGGGGGCGTGCTTGAGCAGCGCCAACACAGCATCGGCGTGGTGGAAGGGGTGGTGGGGCAACGGCGCTTCACCATCCGCGTGCACGGACAGGCGAACCACGCCGGCACCACGCCCATGGGCGAGCGCCAGGATGCCTTGGTGGCTGCTGCCCAGGTGGTGCTGGTGGTGCAGCAGCTGGCTGCAGCGCACCCGGGTGATCCCGTGGCCACCGTGGGGCGCCTGGATGTTTGGCCCAACGCCGCCAATGTTGTGCCCGGTGAGGTGGTGATGAGCGTCGACCTGCGCGACCTCAGCGGCGAGGTTCTCAGCCAGCTCGAACTGGAGCTGCGTGAACAGCTCACGCACATCGAGGCCCGCAGCGGCTGCAGCGTGTTGATCGAGCCCCAATTTGAGGTGAAGCCCACCCCGGCCGACCCCACCGTGATGGCCACCATTGCGCGCTGCGCGGCCGATCTGGGCTACAGCGCCAGCCCCTTACCCAGCCGGGCCAGCCACGATGCCCAGGAGATGGGGCGGCGCTGGCCGATGGGCATGATTTTCGTTCCCAGTCACCGGGGTCTCAGCCACTCCGCCGCGGAATTCACCAGCCTGGAGCAATGCGTGGCTGGCACAAACGTGCTGCTCGCAAGCCTGCTCGAGCTGGATCAGGAGCTCAATCCAGGCCCAACGCCATGACCTTTTCGATCCTGGCGCGGGATCCCAGCAACGGGCGCTTCGGCGTGGCCGTGGCCACCTGCCATCTCGCGGTGGGCTCCACGGTGCCCCACATCCGCTCCGGGGTTGGAGCCGTGGCTACCCAGGCCCACACCAATCCCTACCTGGGCATCTGCGGGCTCGAGCGGCTGGAGCAAAACCTGAGCGCCGACGCCGTGAAAGCCAGCCTTCTGCGCGACGACCCCCAGCGCGAGCGCCGGCAGTTTCATCTGATCGACGCCCGCGGTCACACCGCCGCCTGGACCGGCGCCGACTGCGGCCCTTGGGCTGGCCATCGCAGCCGCGATGGGGTGGCTGTTGCCGGCAATCTGCTGGAGGGGGAAGCCGTGCTGATCGCCATGGAAGAGGCGTTTCTCACCAGTAACCCCAGCTGGAAACTCGGCCGGCGCCTGATGCATGCGCTGCAGGCTGGTGAAGCGGCCGGTGGCGACCGTCGCTCCAGCCAGGCCACCTCAGCCGCGCTGCAGGTGAGCGGTGAAGCGGCCTTCCCCTTACTGGATCTCCGCATCGACTACCACGACTGCGCCGTGCTCGAGCTGGCCCAGCTCTACGAGCGCAGCCAACTGCTCTGGGCTCAGGCCTGGCGCGACGAGCTGGCCGAGCGACCGATGCTCAACCGAGAAGTGGCTTGAACACCAGGGGCTGGCGCGGCTCCTGCTGCAAGCTCCAAAGACCACTACCCAGGCTCCGCAGCTCCTGGAGCAGCGCCGGCGTGTCACCGCTGTTGAGCCAACGGGCCTTCAGGGCCGGAAGCGCCTCCTGCAACGCTTCGATCGGCACCGCCACCACCAGCAAGCTGTGATCACCGCCGGCACGCTGCAGCGCCCCTTGATCGCTGCGCTGCCACACCCGCGTCAGCAATTCGAGGGCCTGCATCCGGCCCACCTCTCCGGGATCGGCATCCCGCTCCAGCGGTTCCCGCAGCGATTTGCCCTGTAGGGGCATCGCCCGCTCGCCGTTCTGCTCCAGCAGCGCCAGCGCAATCAGATAGGGAGCGTCAGCCATCGGAATCAAGCCACGGATGCCAGTGACACAGTGGACCCTGACCCGACCCGATGGCTAGCCCAAAGCGCAGACCCTGCTCCACAAAGCGCTTGGCCTGCTGCACGGCGTCCGGCAGCGGTACACCTCTGGCTTGAAACGCCGTGATCGCTGCACCGAGAGTGCAGCCACTGCCATGGCTATGGGGTGTATCCACCGGCGCGTGCCGCAACCACTGGCCGGAACCCTGGCGCTGAAGCAGGTAGTCGCAGCCACGCAGGTCGGCGAGGCCGCCCCCCTTGATCAGCACCGCCCCAGAACCGAGCTCCAACAAGGCAGCGGCTGCCCGTTCCACATCAACTGCGCTCTGCACCGGCAACCCGCTCAGCAGCCGCGCCTCATGGATGTTGGGGGTGATCAACTCCGCCAGGGGCAGGAGCTCCCGCTGATAGGCCTCAATCGCATCGGCTTCCAGCAGCACTGATCCCGCCCGCGACACCATCACCGGGTCAATCAGCCGCGGAATGGCCAGTGGGCGCAGCGCGGCGGCCGTGGCCTGGATCAGCGCTCGATTGAGCAGCATCCCGGTTTTCAGAGCCGCCACCGGCAGATCGCTCAACACAGCTTCGATCTGGGCGGTCAGGGCCTCGGGGGGTAGGCCATCCACGCGGTTCACACCACAGGTGTTCTGCGCCGTCACACAGGTGATGGCCGAGCAGCCATGCACCTGCAGGGCCAAAAACGTTTTCAGATCGGCCTGGATGCCGGCACCGCCACCGGAATCACTGCCACCGATCGAGAGGGCGATCGCTGGAACCATGGGGTCTGAAGGGAGAACGTGATCCTGGATCCAGAGCCGCCAGTGCTGCCGCAGCCACCAGCAAGCCCAGCAGCCACCAACGCCAGGAGCGCCTCCCAGGCCTGAGCGGCAGGAGGCCCTTACCGCCCTGCTTCACGCCCTGGAAAGGCGTGCCGCAGCGGCCGCACACCATGCGCCCGCCAAGGCTGCGATCGGCCCGGACGGACCAGCTGCCGCAACGCGGACAAGCCATGGCGAGTTCAGGGTGCTGTTGTGGTCATGTTGGCAACGGCAGCTGGGTGATCGGCGCGTTGCCACAGAGCCAGTCCGCCGCCGCGACCGCGGGCCGCCAACCAACCGGATGGATCGCGATGGATCAAGGCAAAAAAGGGCATGCGCTGCGGTGCGGGAGCCGGCAGATTGCGCTCCAGAAGGCGCCAGCCCCCGAGGCTGAGCTGCAGCCGCTCAAAGCTGAACAGCAGCAGGGGCCGTTTGCCCTCCAATCGGCCGCGACCGCGGAAGCGCAGCTCCACCGCCCCCAGATTCACGGCATTGCTCAGCAGCAGGCCCTCCCGGTCGGCACTGATCTCGAGGCGCGCGGAGAGCCCGCGCAACAGCCAACCACTGAAAGCGGAGGGGCGCTGTTGCCCCTTGGGCCACACCAGCTGCAACTGCCACACACCCAGAAGCGCCTCAGCCTCCACGCCACTGCCAGAACGGCGCGCCTGTTGCTCGAGCTGAAGTAGCTCCGTGGCGTTCACCTCGCGTGAGGCGGATGGGGATGGGCTCATTGCGGCTTGGTGGCAATCACAGAAAAGAACGGGTCGCCTTTGCCACCCACCAACCCCTTCCAGCCCATGGCGCGGGTTTCTTCGGCCACGATCTCGGGCTTGGGCCAGCCCTGGGCCATCAACACCTCCGCCACATAGGTGAGGTGATCTCGATCGCTCCCATCAGCCCAGATCTGGGGGGCTTTGGTGAAAAACATCCGATTCGAAAACGACACGATCACCTGACCGCCGGGCCGTGTGATCCGCAACAGCTCGGCCGCGATCGCCTCTGGATATTGCAGGTATTGCCAACCCGCCACGATCAACACCGCATCCACGCTCTCGCTTTTGAGCGGGATCTCCTGATTGAGGTTGAGGTTCTGCAGCCAATGGCTATCAAGCCGCTTGTTGGCCGCGAGCTCCTTCTCATTGAGCCCATGGCCGATCACCCGCTCGTAGATCACGTCGTCCGGCAGGTGCGAAACCCAGCTCGACATCAGATCCAGCACCACGGCCCGCGCGGGGATGCGCTCGCGATACAGCGCGGTGAGGCGGGCGCGGAAGGCCTCATCGAGATGCTGCACAAAGCGCGGCTCGGCGTAGAAGAGCTGGTCGTCGCTGCTGTCCCACTTGCGGCGCTGGGACTCGTTGAGCACCGGAACCGCCACGGCCATCCATCGTTGAGGTGCGACGCTAACGGCTGCCACGCGTGCATCGAGCGGGCACACTGCGCTCAGACCCTCGGCCACCCACCATGAAGCGACGGATCCTGGCTCTTGCAGGGGCGACTGCCGCGCTACTGGGGCAGGCACCAAGCCAGGCGGAGCAGCAGCAGGTCTGCAGTGAAGCGGGGAGCACCGTGGAGATGTCGATCTGCGTGCGGGCCGAGCTGGAGAAGAAAGACCGCGCCCTCAAGCAGGCGATGCAGGCGATCGCCAGCGAGGCCGCCGCCGTTCCCAGCGACCGGTTCCTGCCCCTCTGGGAAGACACGTTGACGGGCTTTTTCAAGAGCACAACCAATCCACAGACGCAGTTCGAGGACTTCCGCAAAGCCCGATCCCAGGCCTGCGTTTACATGAATTCGCTCACCTTCCAAGGCACCGGCTTCGGCATCTTCGTGACCAATTGCGAGATCAAGCTCACCAACGTGCTGCTGGAGAAACTTGGCAACTAGCGCTCCTGCGGTGGATCTCGCCGTGATCGGTGCCGGCGTTGCCGGCTGCTCCCTCGCGGCAGCGCTGCGCCAACGGGGCTGGGCGGGATCGCTGACGCTGCTGGAGATCGGCCGCGGCCCCGGCGGCCGCACGGCCACCCGCCACTCGCGACGGGATCCGGGCTTGGCGCTCAACCACGGCGCGCCGCTGTTCAACATCACCGCCCAACCCGAACCACAGCTGCTGGCCCCCCTGCGCCGTGGCGGCTGGATCGCCCCCTTCAGCGGCGCGATGCACAGCCTCGATGGCACAGGGCAGCTGGGGGCGGCGCTGCCGGATCCGCTCAGCAGCGGCACCCTCTGGCAGGGACAACCGCAGATGGATGACCTCTGCCGCGGCCTGCTCGCACAGGCGCAGCAACCCGCGCCCGTGCGACTGCACAGCAGCACGCTGGTGCGCGCCCTAGAGCCCCTGAGCGATGGCCAGGGCTGGCGGCTGCTGGGGCGCGAGGGGCAACCGCTATTGGAGTGCCGCTGGCTTGTGCTCAGCGGCACCCTGCTGGCGCACCCCCGTTGCCAGGCGGTATTCGGCTGGCCTGAGGTGCCGTTGCAGCAGGCCGCAGCCCAGCTGGGAGAACCGCAGCTGCTGGAAGCGGCATCCGCCCTGGCTGCGATCGACGCCCAGGCCAGCAGCAACCTGCTGCTCAGCCTCAGCGAAACCGGTGCCGCGGCCTGGCGGCAACAACCCTGGCGCCTACTGCAGTTCACGGCCGCAGCGCAGCAGCGCTGGGGCATCCGGCGGGTGTCGCTGCAGGCAATGGCAGGCGGGCGCTGGGGCGTGGTGGTGGAATCCAGCGCCGCCTTCGCGGAGCGGCACCTTCAGGTGTATGGCTCGCGCTCCTCCGCCGCCCAGCTGCTGGGGGCCGCACCAGCGCCGGAGGCCGAGGTTCGAGTGATCGAAGCGCTGGATCAGGCCGTGCAGGAGGCTCTCGGCCTGAGCACCGCCGGCGCTGAACGCCAACTGATGCGCTGGGGGGCCGCCTTCCCCAAGGCGCCCGGCCTGCCCCCAGAGCTCAGCCTCTGCCCAGACAGCCGCATTGGTTTCTGCGGCGATGCCATCGGCGGCCTCGGCTTTGGCCGGGTGGAGGGTGCCCTGCGCAGCGCCGAAGCACTGGCTGAGCAGCTGCTGCCCCTACTGCAGGCCAGCGCCTAAAGCCTCAGCTCCCGAATCAACGCCTTCTGCTGGGCCGCTGGCACAAAACTGTGGGCGGCCATGGCGCCGCTCACAGCCACCGGTGGCACGCCGATCCCCGGGAACACGCCGGCACCGCAGAGCTGTAGCCCCTCGATCGGCGTGCTGCCACCAGGGAAGGGCGACTGATCCGCGCCGATGGCCGGGCCATAGCTCCCCTGATGCACGCGTAGATAGCGGCGGTGCGTGTGGGGCGTGCCCTGCAGTTCGAGCACGATGCGTTCCGCCAGATCCGGCACCAGCTGGCTGAACACCTCGCGGAAGACGCCGCAGCGCTCCGCCTTAAGGGCCTCATAGGCCGCGCTGCCGGGCTCGAGATCCCGCCAGAGCTCCCAGGGTTCATTGGCCGGGCTGTAGGCATGCAGGAGCTGATGGCCCTCGGGCGCCAGCTGCGGATCAAGCCGTGAGGGCATCGAGAACACGAGCATGTTGCGCTCCGCACCGATGCCGCGCTCCCAGTCGCCCACCCACACGTGGTGGATCGGTAGCTCGTCAACCGCCTCGCCACCGCGCAACCCCACATGCCAGTGCAGGAAGCTGGCGCAGGCCGGCGTCGCGGCGGTTTGCCGGCGCCAGCGCCGCGGCACACCGTCTTCGGGCAGCAGGGCCAACGTGTCCCAGGGGCTGGCATTGCTCACCACCCCGAGCCGTGCATCCAGATGCTCGCCGTTCTCCAGCTCCACGCCAATCGCGCGGTTGCCATCCAGGCGGATCTGGCGCACTGGGGCCTTGCAGCGCAGCTCACCGCCGTGACGCCGCAGACCGCGCACCAGTGCTTCGGCCACCGCGGCGCTGCCGCCGAGGGGGTAGTCGAGGCTGGCGTTCGGCTCAAACCATTCGCCAAACAGGGTGGCCATGGCGGCGGCGCTGGTCTGATCCATCGGCAAGCCGGAGATCAGAAAACAGAGCATCTCCACCCAATGGAGCAGGAAGGGATCGCGCAGATGCCGCCGCGCCATCGGCCCAAAAGCCCCACCCAGAGCGGCCAGCCGCGGCGCCTGGCGCAGCAGCGTGGCCGAACCACGCGCACCCAGCACCCCTGCCATACCCAAGCCAGGCCGCATCGCCAGCAGCGGCAGCGATCCAGCGGCGCGGCAGTAGGGCTCCAGCCAGGCCATGAACGCCCGCCACTCAGCAACCGCAGCCGCCCCCCTCAGCTGGCGCACCGCCTCCAGGAACGGCTCGGCTCCCACGCCGATGCGCAGCTGCCCCTCCGGCAGCAACAGGCCCCACTCCTCGTAGCGCACCACCGGCACCGATTCCCCCACGGCCCGCAGCACCTGGGCCAAGGGGTTGGCGGAGGGCCAGCGGCCCAGGCCGCTCCACAGCGAGGGGCCCGATTCGAACTGAAAGCCACGCCGCTCAAAGCCATGGGCTGCCCCACCGGGGCGATCGTGGGCCTCGAGCACCAGCACCTCGAGGCCATGGCGCGCGGCCAAGGCGCCGCAGCAGAGGCCCCCAAGGCCGCTGCCCACAACGATCAGATCCGGAGTCTGCTGAGGGTTCAGGGCCGCTCGTTCGCGCTGCCCTTCAGTGTGCAGCCCGGCGCCAGAGGCCGAGCCATTCGTTGTCACGCGGTTGATTGTCGGGGCCTGGGGCGGAATTGGTGGCGGGCTGCCAGAGCTCCTGACTGAAACCAGCCGCTGTGAAGTCGGCCACCAGCTGATCGGCATCGCTGCCATACGGCGGCCCGCCCGGGCGGCCATGGCACCAGAACAGCCCGAGCAGCCAGCCCTGGGGCCTGATCAGCCGCGCCACGCTCTTGCGATAGGCAGGCCGCAAGCCTGGATCAATGGCGCAATAACAGGTGTGCTCCAGCACCCCATCGCAGCTGCCTGGGCCTAATCCCGCCGCCGCCAACGCGGCCTCATCCATCAGATCGGCCTGAAGCCATCGCAGGCGAGCGGGCACTTCACCATGCAAACGGCGCGCCTCCGCGATCGCCTCGGCGCTGAAATCCAACCCCACCACGACAAAGCCCAGGGCAGCCAGAAACGCAGCTTCATGGCCGCGGCCGCAGCCCGGCACCAGCACCTGAGCGGGCGGCTTCGGCGCCTGGGCGTGTTCCGCGAGAAAGGTCTGCAGTGGGGGCGCCGGAGCACCCAGCTCCCAGCGATCGCTGCCCTCGCGGTAGCGCTGATCCCACCAGGAACCGGTATCGGGAGCAGGGGAGTGGGTCATGGCAACAACTCAATCAGCAGGGCAGAGGCGGGTGCGATCAAACAGCGACCAATCGATGCCAGGTTCGCCGTTGATGTTGTGCAGCATGTCGACAAAGCAGCAGCCGAAGGCGATGCGCTCCGCTGGCCAGCTGGTGCGGGCATGCACCGGCCGCTCCAAGGTTTCATCGATCCCCGAGAACGACACCACCAGCTCTGCATTGAGCTCCCGCAACTGATCCGGACCCATCCCATGCAGCGGACTGCTGGCATCGATGCGGTGCATGGCCGTCCAGATCAACAAAAAGGCAATGCCCTGATCGCGCTCGAGGGCCAATGGCTTGAGACGGCGCATGCGATGGCCCTCAGCGCTCACCTCATCCACCGAGAGAAACAGCCGCAACCGTGCCTCCAGCAACCCATTGCGGCGTTCATTGGCCAAACGAAACGCCAACGTGGGCGAGCCGTTGTAGGTGTGAACCACCGCCAGATGGGAGAAGCGAATCCGCGCTGTGCTACGTGAAAAGCGCGCGAAGGCCAAACCGGTGGTGAGGGCAATGAACAACAACCCACTCAGGGATTCCGCCGTGACCACGAGATGGGCGTAAAGGCTCACCGGGTGGAGCACGCCGTAGCCGATGGAGCCGAGGGTTTGCACACTGAAGAAAAAGGCCTCAGCGAAGCTGACGGTCTCACCGGTGACGCCACCGATCCCGGCTGGATCCAGCACATACAACCCCGCAAACAGCAGGTTGATCGCGAGGTAAACCAGGGCCACTAAGGCCAAAAAGGCCGGCCATGACATGGCCAGCGCCAGGAGATAAGGCTCACGCCAGTGCCGCAGCCAGCCACCGCGACGATCCTCAGAGACCAAGAGACCGGATCGTCGACGCAGCCGCTGAACCGTTCGATCAGGTGGGGGTGGTTTCTTCACAGCTAGGCGCTCAGTCGATCAATGCCCCCTCCAGCTGGGCATCCTGCAATTGGGTATCGCGCAGATCGCAATCACGCAGATCGGCTCCGCGCAGATCACAACCGCGCAGATTGGCCCCATAGAGGCAACTGCCCTTCAAGACGGCCGCGTGCAGGTTGGCCCCCTGAAGAAACGCAAAACTGAGATCAGCTCCGGAAAAATCGGCATAGCCGAGATCGGTGAGTTGATCCAAGCCAGAACGGAAGTCGGCTTCCACGAGCCGGGCATTGCACCAGCGGCTCTTCGCCGCCACCACGCCGCGCAGACAACAGCGATGCATCAGCGCATGGCTGAAATTGGCCCCCTGCAGCCGTGATCCCGACAGATCCGCTTCATGCCAACACGACGACGGCGCATCCAGCTCCGAGAGATCAGCGCCCCAGATCAAGGCCTGCTGAAAGCAACAGCGATGGGCCTGCGCTCCTCGCAAGGTGGCGTGGCCGAAGCGCGCTTCCTTGAAGCAGCTGCCATCGAGATTGCAGCCGGACAGGTCGAGGTCGAGGCCATCGATCTCGCCAAGCCTCAGAGAGCGCAGGTCTTTCTCTCCAGCGGCCAACGCCGCACGCAGCCGTGCCAGATCACTGGGCTGAGATCCCATCAGAGGATCGCAGCCAATGCATCCAATTGCTGACGGCGGGAGGCGAGCAACAGCTTCTCGGCCTGGGCCAGCAACTTGAACACGGCCTTGTCGTTCACCTCGTAGAACACGAGCGACCCCTCCGGCCGGCGCTGCACCACACCGGCAATGGTGAGCAGCTTGAGGTGCTTCGACACCAAAGCCTGACTGAGCCCAGTCTTCTCCACCACAGCCGTGACATTGAGCGGGCCACCTCGCAGAGCCTCGAGCACCGCCAGGCGGTTGGGCTCCGAAAACACCTTGAAGTATTCGGCTAGGTGCTCCATAGCCCCACGGGTCACGCAGGAGCAAGATAGCGCGCTCCAGCGCTCCAGCGATCTCACTGTTGCGGCATCTGCAGGATCACGATGCCGTTATATGCTGAAGCCGCTTTGCTTCGGAGGCCTGCTCCATGGCTGTGCTCCTCGCTGAACCCGTCCGCGCCAAGCCCAGGCCGTGGCCGCGGCACTGGGTCGACCAAGAGCCGTTACTCGAGCGCCAGCACGACGGGCTCGAGGCCTACCTGGCTGAACTGCTCTGGCTCCATGGCCCCATGCAACCGGCATGGACGGCGGCAGAAGCGTTGGCCATGGAACGTGGTTGCCGGCGGCTGCTCTGGGACTTGCGCCTCCACCTGCGCCTGGAGGAACGCTGGCTCTCAGCACAGGGCTGCCTCTGCCCCGGGCACCGCGGCGTGCATCGGCAAGCCATCGACGACGCCAAAGACGCTCTGCTCAAGACCTCCGGCGATCGCCAGGCACGCCTGGCCTGGCTGCTCGCACTGCAGAGCTGGTTCACCAACCACCGCCACGGCCCCGATGCCACGGCCTATGGCATCGCCCGCTCCAACGCTTCTGCCCGCTGATGACAACCACCTCTCGCCCGCTTAGCGCTCCCCAGCCCTCGGCGGCCCCCCACCTGAGCGAAGACCTGCTCACGCCGCGGTTCTACACCACCGAAATCGCCAAGGCGGCGCGCACAGACCTCGAGGCGGAGCGCCCCGCCTTCGAGGCGATGCTGGGCGAAATGGAGGCCGACTACAACCGCGACCACTTCGATCGCAAGGCTCCCCTGGATCGCCTGCGCGACCTCGCCCCCGAGCAAAAAGAGGCGTATGAAAGCTATCTGGTGCGCTCCTGCGTATCGGAATTTTCGGGATTCCTGCTCTTCAAAGAACTCTCACGCCAGCTGAAGCTGGCCAAACGGCCCGAGCTCAGCCGCCTGTTCAACTTGATGGCGCGCGATGAAGCTCGCCACGCGGGCTTTCTGAATCGAGCCTTGGTGGCCGAGGGGATTGTGATTGATTTGCCGTCCCTCAGTGGCAAACGGCCCGTCACCTGGTTCCCGCTGAATTGGGTGCTCTATTCGGTGTATCTCTCCGAGAAGATCGGCTACTGGCGCTACATCCTGATCGATCGCCATCTCAAAGCCAATCCTGAGAATGCGTTCGCACCCCTGTTCGACTTCTTCGAGCCCTGGTGTCAGGACGAAAACCGCCACGGCGACATCTTCAACATGCTGATCCGCTGCTGGCCTGGCCTCAACAGCGGGCTGCGCGGCCGGCTGCTCAGCCGCTTCTTCCTCTGGAGCGTGTTTCTCACCCACAGCCTCACGGTGTGTGAGCGGGGCAACTTCTACCGCCTGCTCGGCATGGATCCCGATCGCTTCGATGAGGAGGTGATGCGCCAGACCAACCGCACCGCGCGCCGCGCCTTCCCGGTGGTGTTTGCGCTCACACCCGCCTATTTCGAGCTGCGCGATCAGTTGGTGGACACCTTCCGCCGGATCAAGGCGGCCCAGGGGCAACCCCTGCGCCAGCTTGGCCTCAAGGCGCGGTTTGGCTCGCTGCTGCTGCGCCAGTTCCTCCAGCCGATGCAGCGCTCTGAGGTGGCTGCATGAGCACCCTTCGGACCATCCCGCCATTGAAGGAGGGCATCCGCGTGAGCCCCCGCCGTCAGCGGCGCCGCTGGGGCACCACCGTGTTCATGGTGGTGATTCACGCCCTCGCCCTGGTGGCGTTGTTACCCCGCTTCTGGAGCTGGGAGGCCATCGGCACGCTGCTGCTGCTCTACTGGCTCACCGCCTGTGTGGGGGTCACGCTCGGCTACCACCGCCTGTTGGCCCATGGCGCCTTCACGGTGCCCCGCTGGCTGGAGGCGCTGATCACCACCTGCGGCACCCTCAGCTGCCAACACGGCCCGATCGACTGGGTGGGTCTACACCGCCACCACCATCTCCACTCCGACGATCCGGCTGATCACCACAACAGCCATCTGGGCTTCTGGTGGAGCCATTTCGGCTGGATGCTGCGGGATGTGCCGGCCCAGCGGTACGTGCACCAGCTCACCCCCGACATGCAGGAGGTGCCCTACTACCGCTGGTTGAATCGCAACTTCCTGCTGCTGCAGCTGCCCCTGGCGGCGCTGCTCTATGCCATTGGCCAGGGCACGGGAGTGGGCGGCTGGGCCCTGGTGCTCTGGGGGATTCCACTGCGGCTCGTGCTCGTGTACCACGTCACCTGGCTGGTGAATTCAGCCACCCATCGCTGGGGCTATGTGAGCCATGCCAGCGGTGATGGCTCCCGCAACAACTGGTGGGTGGCGCTGCTCACCTTCGGCGAGGGCTGGCATAACAACCACCACGCCTACCCCAGCAGCGCTCGCATGGGGTTCCGCTGGTGGGAGCTCGACCTCACCTGGCAGCACATCCGCCTACTGCATCGTCTCGGCCTGGCGCGCCGCATCCGCCTGGCCCCACTTTTACTGAAAACCGATGCAACCATCTGATCCGATCAAAGTCTTCATCGGTTTCGACTCGAGAGAGGACGTCGCAGTCAATGTTCTGACAGATTCAATCCAGGCTCGCTCCAGTAAGCCAGTACAGATTGGGCAGGTCAGGCTGACACAGCTTGAGAGTGTCTACGACCGATCTACACATCCACTCCAGAGCACAGAATTCTCCTTCAGCAGGTTCCTTGTGCCATGGATGTGCAGCTATCAGGGTTGGGCCATTTTTATGGACGCAGACATACTCTGCCAGGGGGATATCACTGAGCTATGGGAGCTACGCGATGAGCGCTATGCAGTACAGGTTGTTCAGCACAACCATAACTGCGCATCTGGACTGAAGTTCCAAGGCATGCCCCAGAGCCCCTACCAACGCAAGAATTGGTCATCAGTCATGCTGTTCAACTGCGCAAGATGCAAAGCGCTTTCTCCTCACTACGTAAACACGGCTAGCGGGCTAGAACTTCATCAGTTTGGGTGGACCAAAACCGAAGAAATTGGTGCTCTGCCACCGCAATGGAATGTCCTAGTCGGCGTTCAGGAGGTCCCAGATGATGCGCGACTGCTCCACTACACACTCGGCGGGCCCTGGTTCGAAGACTGCCGATCAATGCCCAAGTCAGACCTTTGGGAAAAAGCTCGGCAAGAGCTCAATCACCCTTTAGAGATTTGAATCATGGTCTTCAATAAACCATCCACGCCGCAGCTCGACATCACCTCGGCCGCCTACCGCCATGCCTACAGCCGCATCAACGGCATGGTGGTGGTGGGAGAGGGTCTGGCCGATCGCCACTTCCGGTTGCTCTCACGCGCGATCCCCGAAGATCAGCAGGAGCTGGAGAGGCTGGCGGCCATGGAGGGTCGCCACGCCAGCGATTTCGTGGGCTGCGGCCGCCATCTGGGGGTGCAACCGGATGTGAGGCTGGCCCGGCAGCTCTTTGCGCCCCTGCACGCCCTGTTTCTCGAACGCGACCGCGCAGGGGATCTCGCCGGCTGCCTGGTGATCCAGGGGCTGGTGGTGGAGTGCTTCGCCGTGGCGGCCTACCGCCACTATCTCCCCGTGGCCGATGCCTATGCCGCCCCGATCACCGCGGCTGTGATCGCGGACGAGGGCGAGCACCTCGGCTATGCCGAGCGCTGGCTGCGGGAGCGTTTTGCCTCCGTGGAAACGTCGGCTGCCGCGATCGCGAAGCGGGCTCTACCGATCACGCTCAGCATCCTGCAGAGCCTCGCCGCAGACCTTCAGGCGATCGGCATGGATCCGATCGAGCTGCTGGCCAGCTTCAGCGAGCTCTTCCAGCAGGCACTGGAAACGATTGGTTTCGAGCCGCCTGCGGCCCGCCGGATTCTGGCCGGGGCCGCGGCGGCCATGGTCTGAGCGACGCTCAGCCCACCGGGGCCAACGGCGCCGGAGCGGGAAGCTCCAGCGCCTCATCCATCAGCCAGGCGCTGCTCAGGCTGATGGGCTGCAACTGCCCCCCGAAGCGCAACTGCAGCCACTGCGCTGCATGCGGTTCACGGATCGCCAAAGCCTCGGTGCCATCCGCGCTGAGCTGCAGACCGCAGTGCCGGAGCTCGGCCAGGCGCTCCGGCGACAGATACCAGAGGCCGCCGCTGCCATCCCCGAGATGGCGGCGGCGTTCCTGCATCAATTCGCGCAGCTGACCATCACCGCTGAGCTGGCGGCTGGGGGCCAGCAACAACTGCACATCAAGCTGCGACTGGAACGGCTGAGAGGCGAAGGGGTGGGCCATCGGCACGGTTGCAACGAAATCGCAACCAGAGAACTGCGAGACAACAGTAGCGTTATAGCGTTGCCTTAGTTCGCGCCGCGGTGCCGCGGTTGCATCCATGCTCAATTCCACAGCTCAGCTGCCTTCGATCTCCGACCACGCCGGCCCCGTCGATGCCCAGCTGCGCAAGGGCTTCGGCCCGCGCGTGCGCAAGCTCCATGCCCGCATCGGCAAGGCCCATCACCAGGCGGAAGGCATGGCGTTCTCCCGGGCTCTCCTCAACGGGCAAGCCTCGCCCCGCCAGTTGGCCGCCTTGATGCGGGCCCTGGCACCGGCCTATGCCCTACTTGAGCAGGCGGGACCGGAGCTGGCTTCTGCCCTGGGTGCCCGCTCGATTCCCTGGACAGCGCTGGAGCGCACCACCGCTCTGCAACAGGATCTAGCCGCGCTCTCCAGCGTGGAGGCCACGCCCCCATCAGCGGCCGCTGCGATCTGGTTAGAGCAGCTGCGGCTGCTGGCCCGCCAGGCTCCCCATCGCTTCATGGCCCATGTGTATGTGCGCTACGGCGGGGACCTCTCCGGCGGCCAGCAGCTGGGGGAGCAGGCCAACGCCATCCTGCGCAGCCACGAGCTGCCGGCCCTGAACTTCTGGGCCTTTGGCGAGGATCGCTCCAGCCTCAAGCATCAGCTTCACGACGGCTTCGAGGCGATGGAGCTGTCCCCAGAAGACGAGGAGGAGCTCCTGGAAGAAGCCGTTCTGGCCTTCCACACCACCCAGCGCTTGCTGGCTGAGCTGGCTGCCCTGGCCTGAGCCGACTGCGCCATTTGTTTCCCCACTCCCCTCACGTCTGCCATGCCTGCTGCCGCCGCCACCACCCTCAGCCCGATCGAGCTCCTGCTCAAATACGACAAGCCGGTGCCGCGCTACACCAGCTACCCCACCGCAGCCGCCTTCACCCCGGCGGTGGGGGAGGCAGAGCTGCGGGCACAGTTGGCTCAGCCCGCCACGGCGCCCCTGTCGCTGTATGTGCATGTGCCCTTTTGCCGCCATGCCTGCTGGTATTGCGGCTGCAACCGAATCACCACGCAGCTGGGCTCAAAGGTGGTGGAGCCGTATCTGGCGGCCTTGGCGAAGGAATTGGAGCTGATCAGCGCCGCGATGCCACAGCGGCGACGCCTGGCGCAGCTGCACTGGGGCGGGGGGACTCCCAACTATCTCAATGCCAACGAAACGCGGCAGCTCTGGCAACTGATCGAGCGCCATTTCGATCTGGAGCCGGATCTTGAGGCCTCGATTGAGGTGAACCCCGAATTCCTCAGCCGTGATGCGGCCCTACAGCTCCGGGCCCTGGGCTTCAACCGCATCAGCTTCGGCATTCAGGATGCCGACCCCGAGGTGCAGAAGGCGGTGAATCGGGTGGTGCCGGCCGAGCAGCTGCAGCGGGTGATGGGTTGGCTACGGGAGGCAGAGTTCGCGAGCGTGAACGTGGATCTGATCTGCGGCCTCCCCCTGCAGACGCCCGAACGCTTCCGCACAACCCTTGACCTGGTGCAGGAGCTACGCCCCGATCGCATCTCGCTCTTCTCGTTTGCTTACCTGCCGGAGCAACTACCGCTGCAGCGCAAGATCGCGGCTGATGCTCTACCGAGCCAGCGAGAGCGGATCGTGATGCTCGAAGACGCGCAACGCCTGCTCTGCTCCGGCGGCTACGAGGCCATCGGCATGGATCACTACGCCCTGGCTGGTGACAGCTTGGCGGTCGCAGCCAGGAACGGCCGCTTGCATCGCAATTTCCAGGGCTACACCACCGGTGGCGAACTCGACCTGCTGGGGGTCGGCCCAACGGCGATCAGTCAATTTCCCAACCTGTTCGCGCAGAACGAGCGCGATCTCAAGGCCTACAGCACTGCCCTGGAGCAAGGACAACTTCCGGTGGAGCGAGGCCTGGTGGTGCGCGATCCAGAGGTGCTGGAGCGCCGTGAGCTGATTCGCCAGGTGATGTGTGAATTCAACGTTGAGCTCGACCTTGAGCGCTATGCCCTGGAGTGGCAACAGCTGCAGGAGTTAGCCAGCGATGGGCTGGTGCACCTGAGTGAACACGGCAGCCGCGGCCAGGCCATGGTGACCACCGAGGGCCGCTGGCTGATCCGCACGATTGCGGCGGTGTTGGATCCCGCGCAGCGGCACCGGGCCTCGGGCTCAAGGCTGGTGTGATGGCACTGGGGGCAGGCTGCTGAGGGCAGCCACCTGGTCGGGGCCGAGCAGAAGCTCTGCCTCCCCATCCGCCAAAACCAGCTTGAGATGCAGGGGCAACACCGCACTCGGGCGAGGCTGCAGGCCCTCCAGATCGAACTGAGCCGACTGGAGCGGCCATGCCGACTCACCCGGCGCCACGAGCTCGGCACTGCGGTTGTCGAGCTGCCAGAGGTGGCCAAGGCCGTCATCGAGCCGCAAGGGCTCATGGTGATCCAGGGCCGCTGCAGGTGTGCGGGCCGTGAGCCGCAGCCGCCAGCCCGGGGCGTAAGCGGGATCAGGCTGCGGGAACACCACCAGCCCCCAAGGCTCACCATCGCCATCGCGCAGATCCCAGCGCTGGATCTCCGCCGCCCCGGCGCCGGCCGGAAGGAGTACGAAAACCAAGGCCAGCAGGAGGCCCCAAAAAATTTGAGCAGAACTACGCATGACCGCACCTCGCGCCTAGGGGCTCATAACGGTAGTGTAGTTATAGGAAGAAGGGGTGTCCGCCCCGGCTTCCGGTCCTGCACTCTCTGCAACCATGGCCACAACCTCCTTAGCCCCGGCGCGGCAGTCGCGCTGGCTGGCCTTCAGGGACTGGGTCACCAGCACCGAAAACAGGCTCTACGTGGGCTGGTTCGGCACGCTGATGATCCCCACCCTGCTCACCGCGGCGATCTGTTTCGTGATCGCCTTCATCGCCGCACCCCCCGTCGACATCGACGGCGTGCGCGAGCCCGTGTCGGGCGGCCTGCTCTACGGCAACAACATCATCACGGCCGCGGTGGTGCCCAGCTCCAACGCCATCGGCCTGCACTTCTATCCGATCTGGGAAGCCACCAGCCTGGATGAATGGCTCTACAACGGCGGGCCCTACCAGCTCATCATCTTTCACTTCCTGATCGGCATCTTCTGCTGGATGGGCCGCGAGTGGGAACTCAGCTATCGCCTGGGGATGCGTCCCTGGATTGCTGTGGCTTACAGCGCCCCGGTGGCCGCCGCCACCGCTGTGCTGCTGGTGTATGCCATCGGCCAGGGTTCCTTCTCGGATGCCCTGCCACTCGGGATCTCCGGCACCTTCAACTTCATGCTTGTGCTCCAGGCTGAGCACAACGTGCTGATGCATCCCTTCCACATGCTTGGTGTGGCTGGCGTGTTCGGCGGCTCGCTCTTCTCCGCCATGCACGGTTCACTGGTCACCAGCTCCCTGGTGCGCGAAACCACGGAGCAGGAATCACAGAACAGGGGCTACAAGTTCGGCCAGGAGGAGGAGACCTACAACATCGTGGCCGCCCACGGCTATTTCGGTCGCCTGATCTTCCAATACGCCAGCTTCAACAACAGCCGCAGCCTGCACTTCTTCCTGGCGGCTTGGCCGGTGGTGGGGATCTGGTTTGCGGCGTTGGCTGTGGTGAGCTTCTCGTTCAACCTCAACGGCCTCAACTTCAACCACTCCGTGCTCGACAACCAAGGGCGGGTGATTGAAACCTGGGCCGACATCCTCAACAAAGCCGGGCTCGGCATCGAGGCCATGCACGAGCGCAATGTGCATAACTTCCCGCTCGATCTGGCCGCAGCCAGCGTTGAGCCCGTGGCTCTCAGCGCACCCGCGATCGGTTAGTGGGGCTTTGAACCCCGCCCAGCTGATTGAGGGCACCAGGGGCCTGGCTGCGGCCAGGCCCTTTTTCGTTCCACTGCTTCTTCCGCCATGCCACAAGCGATGAGCTTCGTGCACCCCCTGTTGATGTGGGTTCTCCTGGGTTTGATGCTTTATTCGGGCTACATGGGTTTTCAGGCCAGCCGAATTCGCGGCGCCGACGCCGAAACGCGCAAGCAACTGATCCCGAAACAGTTCGGCCGCCGCCATGCCGCTCTGGGCCGCTGGATCGTGATCCTCACGCTGTTGGGCAGCGCCGGCGGCATGGCTGTCACCTACGCCAACAACGGCAAGCTGATTATCGGCCCCCATCTGCTGTTGGGCCTGGCCGTGCTGGCACTGGTCATCGCCACCGCTGCCCTGGGACCAGCGCTGCAGAAAGGCCAGGACTGGGCTCGTGGTGCACATCTGAGCCTCAATGGCTTGATTGTGTTGCTGTTTGGTTGGCAGGCCATTACGGGCGTTGCCATCGTGAACAAGTTGCTGAGTGCCTGAGATGAAAGCCCTTCAACTCACGTCGCGCGCGCATCGCCTGTTCCTCAAGGTTCTGGGCTCGCTGATCGCGCTGCTGCTTCTGGCCTCGCATCCCCTCTCGGCCATGGCCGCCGGCGGCGAAGCCCCTGTGGATCCGGCGGTGCTGGCCAGGGCGGTGGATCAGATGGAGCAGCTCGATCGGATGCGCATCTCACTGGCCTCAACGCTGGAGAGCAGCACGGAGGAGCCCACCATGGACACCATGCGCGAGGTCTGCATGCCCGTGGGCAAGCGCGCCATGGCCATCGGCCAGGAGAACGGCTGGACCGTGCGGCAGGTGGCCAGCAAATACCGCAACCCTGACCACGCCCCCGCCGGTGCGCAGGAAACCGAGGTGATTGATCTGTTGGCCAAGCACCCCGAGATCAACGGACTCTGGGAGCCGGCCACCGCTGAGCAGGGAGCCGGCGTGAACTACTACCGCCGCATCGATGTGCAGGCCAGCTGCCTGGCCTGTCATGGCAGCAAGGACAGCCGTCCAGCCTTCATCAAAGACAAGTACGGCGACAGCGATCGCGCCTTCAACTTCAAGCCCGGTGATCTGCGCGGCATGTACGCCGTTCACATCCCCGAGGTGCAGGCCGCCCTGGCGGCACAGAGTCCCGCCGGCTGAGCGTGTGCCGATGAGCGCATCGCCTGCGCTCACCCTGGTGGGTTTGCTTGTGGTGGTGCGAACGATCCTCAGCGCGGATGGGCCGGCCAGGGCGCAAGCTCACCGATAACCATCCGATCCCGCGAGATCCAAGCTGAACACCTTGATCAGATCCTGAACCTCCCGGGCAGCGAAAACATGCAGGAAGTGGCCGCTGTTCGGGATGATCTGAATCACGGCATCCGGTCTGGCCTGGCGCAATGCCGCAACCGGTAGTCGTCCCGGATCGCCGGCCAGCGCCAACAGCGGGCAGCGGAGCTGCTCCAGCGCTGCAGCGGTTGGCCATTGCACGTAGCCGCCGAGGGTCGCGGCGGCCTCCACCACCGGGGAGTGCGCCATGCGCCGCTCGATCAGCGCTCGGGCGGCTCCCTGTTCTCTGGGATGAAAGAAGTGATCGGTGCGGTTGGGCTGATCCAGGATCCAGGCAGCCTGCGCAGGCAGGCGTCCCTCACGGACGGCACGGGCGACCCAGTTGCCCATCCGCTGCAGGGCCTCCACCCGGCGCTGTGGTGGCATCGGCACACTGGAATCCAGCAACACCAGGCCTTGGGCTGCGATAGCGGGATCAGCCGCCAACAGGCAGGCGAGGGCGCCGCCCATGGAGTGACCGATCAGAAGCGAGCCCGCAAAGCCGGCCTGCAGGATGGCGTGGCGCACGTGCTGATGAATCTGGTTGGCCACCTGCGCCATGGCCACGTCCATCGCCGGGCCGTGCTCCTGAGGCCAGGCCTCAAGCTCCATCGAGCCCGGGGCCGGCATCCAGCTGGGTGCCAACAGCGGGCCTGACAAAGCGGGCTTCAGGTGCTCCGCCTCGTCGCCATGACCGCACCAGCCATGCAAGAAGACGGCGGGCAGCGCTGCCCTCATGGCGTCCACAGCCAATCTTGATGAGACCGGGCTACGCAACGACGAGGGGGTGCGGAGGCTGGTCGGGATGGCCCATCCGGGCAACCTCCGCCCTGCGTGTTAAGGCACTGTCCGCAGCGCTCGTAGGCCGGCAGGTAGCGCGCTTCGCTGGCCTCGATCTGGTCACGCAAGGCAGCCTGCAGCTCCTCGTCCTGCACAAGCGACACCAGCTGGCGAACGCGCCGCAAACGCGAACGCTCCTGCTCACTGGCCTGGTTACAGGCCTCCGCTAATGAGTCCGACGCCTGGATCGGCTCGCCCCTGGGGACGGGAGGCACGGGCAGACCGCACCGGACAAACAAACGCCAAAAGCCATGAACCCGCCTCCGCTCTCCAGCGCGGATCCGGGTGAAGGGACGCACCTCGCCGTGCTCGCGAATCAGCTGGTCACAACTGGCCCAGCTCTGATGAGCCAGGTCAAGAGCTGCCTGGAGAGCCTCGACCTCCCGAGGCGAAAGAGCGCTCACACGCACCACCACGATCAACCCTCCTATGCTTGGATCACGAAATCATTATACGAGGACCTTCCATGTCCGATGTCGGTTCCTTCGGTCACGCCGGGACGGGTGATGCTCCGGATCTCTCGCGCCGTCAGTTGCTCAACCTGCTCACCTTCGGAGCCGTGAGCGGCGTGGCCGTCGGCGCGCTCTATCCCGTGGCCCGCTTTTTCACTCCTCCCAAACCCCAGGCGGGCCTAGGTGGCGTTCTGGCGCGCGATGAACTGGGCAACCCAATCAATGCCAGCGGCTGGCTGAGTGCGCATCCACAGGGTGATCGCAGCCTGGTGCAGGGTCTCAAGGGCGACCCCACCTACCTGATCGTCACCGGCGATGAGGCAATCGGCAGCTATGGCATCAATGCCATCTGCACCCACCTGGGCTGCGTCGTGCCCTGGTATGCAGCGGCGGGCAAGTTCATCTGCCCCTGCCATGGCAGTCAATACGACGATGCCGGCAAGGTGGTGCGCGGACCGGCACCGCTCTCACTGGAGCTGGCCCATGTGGAGGTGGTCGACGACCAGGTAGCCCTCACCCCCTGGACCGAGACCGACTTCCGCGACGGTTCCCAGCCCTGGTGGGCGCGCTAATCAGCGCTGCGCACACCCAGTGAACGGCGATAGCGCTGATTGCACGCCAACCAGTAACCCGGCTCACTCCCCAGCACGCGATGCAACACCGCATCGAGCCGGGGGGTGATGCCACGCCGGTTGCTGATCACCCGATTGATGGTGGTCATGCTCACGCCGCAGAGCAGCGCGAGCTTCGCCTGACTCCAGCCTCTGCGCTCGAGCTCAGCCCGGAGCAGCTCACCGGGCGAGGGGACACGTTCCGAGGTCAAGGGCCTGGGGCCAGCAGCGCTGATCCTTTCATAACACTTCCATGATCAGCGGACACCGACATACAACACCAGTGGATCAAGAGGCTGCCCCTTCGATCGGCACCGGGCCGAACAGGCGATCCGAGAACTTCACATACCAGGCTGCGGCCTGCACCTGCACGATGCAAGCCAGGGCGATCACCAGCGCGATCTCCGAACCTTGGGGCCCGAACGCCGCCACCACCAGCGAGGTCGACACGGACTGTTGCTATCACAATAGTGTTGTGCGCAATCGCTGACGGCCGTGTCTTCCTCGCCCGCCGACAAGACCACCGACCCGGCCCACCTACGCAGGAGCTACGGGCTCGCGGGCCTGCACCGCCGAGATCTCCCCAGCGACCCTACGGAGCTGTTCCAGCGCTGGTTCAACGAAGCCCTGGCTGCAGACATCCTGGAGCCCAACGCCATGGTTCTGAGCTGCTGCGCTGGCGATCAGCCCAGCAGCCGCACGGTGCTACTCAAGGCGTTTGACGCCCGCGGACTGGTGTTCTTCACCAACACCCGCAGCCGCAAGGCGCTCGAGATCGCCGCCAACGCCCGGGTGAGCCTGCTGCTTCCCTGGTATGCCCTCGAACGCCAACTGAGCATCGAAGGAACAGCCACACCGATCAGCGCCACCGAGGCCTTCGCCTACTTCCGCTCAAGGCCGCGGGGCTCCCAGATCGGAGCCTGGGTGTCGCAACAGAGCAGGGTGATCAGCTCCCGCGCCCTGCTGGATGCGCAGTGGCAGGCCATGCAGGAGCGCTTCCGCCAGGGAGAGATCCCCCTGCCGCCGACCTGGGGCGGCTATCGGGTGGAGCCCACACGCTTTGAGTTCTGGCAGGGACGGCCCAACCGCCTGCACGATCGCTTCTGTTATCAACGCGATCCCAGCTGCGACCACACCAGCCCGCATCCCAACTGGCGGCTCGAGCGACTCGCACCCTAACGACCAACCACCATCCATAGCGCCACACCAGATCGCAGCACAGCAGATCTGGCGGAACAGGTTTATCTTGCGATCAACTCAGGGATTCAGCACACCCTCAAACGCAAAAGCATCAGCATGCGTGAACTCCTCCAGACGGTGCGATCAGGGCTGCGACAACGCCTCCAAGCAGGCCTCGATGCACCACCCGAGCCAGCTCCGTTCGTTTATGTAACCGCCATTCGCTCGGATGCCGGCCTGACTCGCTCACTAGCGGGGATCACACTAATTTCGCGGGCGATGGGCTTCGATCGCGAGGCTGAAACCCTCTTCTCCAGCGACGCCTGCAGCGCCACCTATCACGCTCAACACAACAGCAAGCCCGTCGCTCTTGCCGTTGAGGTCTGCCCGCCGCGCCAGACCGTGTCGATCGCCGTGACCGGACACGACGATGGCGACACCTATGCCCTGTTTCTGGAGGCGGACACACGCCTATTTGGAGCCTGCTGAGCGGAGCTCCTGATGGCTTCAGGCCGCCTTGAACTGCTGCAGCTGCGCTTCCAGCCGCTGCTTCAGGCGCCCTTGCACCAGCGCACACAGCTCATCCACGAGATCGCCCTCCGCCTGCCAAATCGTGCGGGCCCCATCGCGCTCGCAACGCACCAAGCCAGCCCGTTGCAACTGACCCAGCTGCCGGCTGATGTGCGACTGAGAAAAGCCGGTGGCCTCGATCAGGGAGGCCACATCGATCGGCCCCTGCTTGAGATAGCAGAGCAGCTGCAACCTGGCCGGCTCGCTCAGGATCCGGAAGAACTGGCTGTACTCCTCAAGCAGCTGAGGAGACGGCATGGACCCCGCGGCAGCCATGACGATCACCTATGACGATAGAAGCATTATGCCCACATCAACGCCGATGGATCCACGCCGGTTCTGGGACAGCCGCTACGCCGAAGCGGACTGGGCCTATGGCTGCGAGCCCAACGACTTCCTCCGCGAGCAGGCACAGCAGCTGCAGGCCGGCGAGGCCCTTTGCCTGGCGGAGGGCCAGGGCCGCAATGCCGTGTATCTGGCAAGCCTCGGGCACCGCGTCACCGCGCAAGATCTCAGCCCAGTGGGCCTGGAGCGGGCCGAACAACTGGCGCATCAGCGCGGCGTCACGATCGAATGCCTCTGCTGCGACCTCAACGACCTCCAGCTCGAAGCCGAAAGCACCGACCTGGTGGTGGCGATCTGGATGCACCTGCCTGCCGACGTGCACGCCAAGGCGCTGCGCGCCCTACGCCCCGGCGGACACCTAATCCTGGAGGCCTACACCCCACGCCAGTTACCCCTCGGCACCGGCGGCCCACCAACCGCGGAGCTGCTGATCGAACCCGATCAAGTGCGCACTGAATGGCAGGGCCTCGACTGGCTGGTGCTGCGGGAACAGGAACGCTGGATCGAAGAGGGGCCCTATCACCGCGGCCAAAGCGCCGTGGTGCAGGCGGTTGGCCGCAAGCCACGGCGCAGCTGAGCACAACCACCGATTGCAGCAATGGGGCTATGCGTGTATCGTCATACCAGTGTTTGACGGTTCGCCCATGTCTGCAACCACCGCTGCCGCCCCGCTCGTCTCTCTCGCCGCGGCGGCTGGCGGCAGCACCCTGCTGTTCCGCCAGCTGTTTGATGCCGCCACCGGCACCTTCACCTATCTCCTGGCCGACGTGCCCAGCCGCCAAGGCGTGCTGATCGACTCAGTGTTCGAGCAGCACAGCCGCGATCTCTCCCTGATCCATGAACTGGGCATCGAGCTGGTGGCCTCGATCGACACCCACGCCCACGCTGACCATGTGACCGGCAGCTGGTTAATGCATGAAGCCACCGGCTGTGCGATCGGCCTGGCCGCCGCCGCCCGCGCCGAAAACGTGACGCAGCCCCTCCATCACGGTGACCGGGTGAGCTTCGGCAACCGCTACGTGGAGGTACGCAGCACCCCCGGCCACACCGATGGCTGCATCAGCTTCGTGCTCGACGACCAGTCGATGGCCTTCACCGGCGATGCCCTCTTGGTGCGGGGCTGCGGCCGCTGCGACTTCCAGCAGGGCAATGCCCACACCCTCTGGACCTCGATCACCGAGCAGATCTTCTCGCTGCCCGATGCCTGCCTGCTCTACCCCGGGCACGACTACACCGGCCGCGGCGTGTCGTCGGTGGTGGAGGAAAAGGCCTTCAATGCCCGCCTCGGCGGTGCCGCCACCGAACGCGACTTCGTGGGCCACATGCAGCACATGAAGCTCCCCCACCCCCACAAGATCGCTGAGGCCCTGCCGGGCAACATGCGCTCCGGCAAACCCCGGCAGGCCGAAGCCCGCAGCGCCTGGGCTCCGGTGCAGCGCAGCTATGCCGGCCTGCCCGAACTGGCACCGGCCTGGGTGGCGGCCCACCTGCCGGAGCTCACGATCCTGGATGTGCGCTCACCCGAAGAGCTGCAGGGCCCGGATGGCCACATCAGCGGCAGCCTCAACATCCCACTGCCGGAGCTGGAGCAGCGCCGCCAGGAGATTCCTGCCGGCAAGCCGGTGGTGGTGGTGTGCCATTCCGGCAGCCGCTCAGCCCTCGCCACCCAGCAACTGCTCAAGGAGGGCATCACCACCATCGCCAATCTGCGCGGCGGCCTGAGCCGTTGGAGCGATGAGGGCTATCCGCTGGCTGGTGCCGCCGCCCTCTGATCCCCCACCCCAACCCTCCTAACCACTCCTGATCCCAGCCATCCGATGAGCACCAGCATTTCCGCCCAAAACCTCGCCGATCAACTGGCCAGCAAGCAGATCACCGTGATCGATGTGCGCGAGCCGATGGAATACGCCAGCGGCCACATCGCCGGCAGCCTCAACGTGCCCCTCGGCCGCCTGCATCAGGCCGACCTGCCCCAGGGCCCCCTGGTGCTGGTGTGCCAGAGCGGCAACCGCAGCGCCCAGGGCCTCAACCGCCTGCTCGACCGCGGCCATCCCCATTCCGTTGTGGATCTCGCTGGTGGTATCCCCAACTGGCAGCAGGCCGGCTACCCGGTGCGCAAGCTCAAGAACGCTCCGTTGCCGCTGATGCGTCAGGTGCAGATCGCCGCTGGATCCCTGATCCTGCTGGGGCTGATTCTCAGCAACACCGTGGCCCCCGGCTGGATCGCCCTCACCTGGTTTGTGGGCGCGGGCCTCACCTTCGCCGGGGTGAGTGGCTTCTGCGGCATGGCCCGGCTGCTCGCCGTGATGCCCTGGAACAAGGTGTCGATCTGATGGCCCTCAGCGCTCTGCTGCTGCTCGGCCTTGGCGGAGGCCTGATCGGCTTTCTGCTCTCCGTGCTCGGGGCCGGCGGCTCGATCCTGCTGTTGCCACTCCTGGTGAGCGGCGCCGCCCTGCCCACCCGGGAAGCCGTTCCCCTCTCGCTGCTGGTGGTGATGCTGCTGGCCCTGGCCAACCTGGGGCCCTATGTGCGCCGCGGCCAGTTCGCCCTCAAGCCGGCCTTGATCCTGGGGGTTCCGGCACTGGCGGGCAGCTGGCTGGGGGGCAGCTGGGTGAAGGCCGGGCTGATTCCTGAGCCGGTGCAGCTGGGGGTGTTCAGCGCGGCGGCGCTGGTGGCCTCCTGGCTGCTCACCCGCGGCTCCAGTGGCAGCACCGGCGCACGGCCTCGCCCAGCGCTGCTAGCCATTCAGGGGATTCTGGTGGGGCTGCTCACCGGCATTGCCGGTGTGGGCGGCGGCTTTGCAATCGTGCCCGCCCTGGTGCTGCTGGCGGGGCTGCCGATGCAACTGGCCAGCGGCACCAGCCTGCTGCTGATCGCCGTGAATGCCCTGGTGGCCCTCGGTGCCCTCGGCCACTGGCCAGCCCAGAGCCTGCCGTTGATGCTGCCCCTGCTCGCCGGCGGCGCCCTGGGTGCTGTGGTGGGGCAACGGCTGGCGCCCCATCTCAGCGATCGCCACCTGCGCCAGGGCTTTTCGATCCTGCTGATCGGCTCGGCGCTCCTGAGCGGTGTGGAGGCCTGGAAACGTCAGCCGGAAGCGCTGCGCGATGAACAGGCGCGCAGGCAGGCCCCGGCGCTGCTGAGCAGCTCCCATTCACACCAGATCTGATCGCTCGCCCGTACCCACGCACCATGACCAACCGCACTTTTCGCTTCCGGCTGCGCAGCAGCCATCGCGCGCCCGAACGCGCCACCCAAGATCTGGTGGTGGAGTTCCTGAGCGATTCGGGCCTCTGGGAACCGCAGCAGCTCAGCTTTTCGATGCCCGGCTTCCGGATCTATCTGATCTCGCTACTGCTCTGCCAGCACTTCTATCTGGTGGCCAATGCCCGCGAGAAGGCCATCCCGCTGCAAGAGGTGCAGGCTGATTTCAACGTCACCACCAGCAGCGAATGGATCATCGCCAGCGTGGAAGGAGCGTTCCGAATCCGGCTGGATCCAGGGGCAGACCCGGCCGAACAGCCCCTAGCCAGCGCTGAGGTGATGGCCTTCATGGAAGAACGGATGAAGCTCTGCCCGATCTCCAAAAACCTGCCGGAATCGGTGAGCAAAACGATCAACGTCACCAGCGTGGCTTAGGGCATCGAGAATCGGGTTGATCCGCTGCTGATCAGCCCATGCCTGAAACCACCACGCAGCCCATCGAGCATTGCCCGCGCTTCCCTGAGCACTGCTCACTCGAGTGCATGGAGCGCATGCGAGCGGAGTTTGGCAGCTACGCCCTCAGTGAGCCCCCCTTCGAAGACTGGTGCCCGATGGCGAAGGCGCTGCGGCGACAGGAGGAGGAGCGGCGGCGCTTTGAGGGCCAGCAACTGAAGGCCTTGCACCACCGGGAATTCCCTGACGACCCACTGGACTAGGCCGCCGCCAGCGGAGCCGATTCCACCAGGGCCGGAGCCAGGCGCAGGCAGCTCTCGCCGGCAGGAACCTCAATCAACTGAGCCTGACGAATCTTGGAGATCATCCGGGTGGTGGTGACCCGGGTGGCACCGATCAACTCGCCGATGCGATCGTGGGTGAGGCGGAACGGCAGATCGCACCAATCGCCGCAGCGGCGCCCCATGCGCCGCACCAGCAGGCTCAACAGCGCGTGCAGACGCTGCTCAGCATTACCCAAATGGCGAATGCGCAGCAGCTGCAGCGTCCATTCATTCACGGGATCAAAGCCACTGCTCAGGGCCGGTTCGGCCTCGGTGCTGAAAAGCAGAGGCGTGAGGGCCTCCACGCACACGCCTTCGCTGCAGAGGCGATCGGTGCGCAGCTGATCGCCGGGCTGCAGGAAGGCAAGGGTCATGCCCTCGGTTTCCTCGCAAGGGCAATACACCCGAGCCATCCCCTCGAGCACCTCGATACAGCTGCCCTCAGGGCGCAGGCTGGGATCGAGCAAAACGGTCTGCCCCACCGGCATCCGCACGGCGTTGACAGGGGTATCGGGGAGAAAACGGAAACTCATGGACCCAGCGACGGCAGGGCTAATTGCGAATGCGTCGCAATGTAGAGAAGCGCTGCGCTTTTTGCAAGCGATTCTCAATAACAACTAGCTGCTGCGAATCGGCGGGGCGGTGCCTTGGAGGCACAAAAAAGCCGCCTCGGGCAAGCCCGGGCGGCGAGGGTGGTGCACTGGAGCTGGACGCTGATGCCTTAGCGCCAGCCGTTGCGTGCCATCAGCTGCACGGCAGCTTTGTTTTTGGCACCCATCTGTTCGGCCGAAACGCCATCCCCTTTGAAGGTGCCAAAGCGCTTGAGGATCGCGTTGTTGCCGTAGCCCTTCAACGGATATTCGTTGTTGGCCTCGGCGTAGCCACGGCCGCCGCTGGGGGAGGCCAGAAACTCAATCAGCTTCTGCGCTGCGGCTGGGTTTTTGGAGGTTTTCACCACCCCGGCCCCACTGATGTTCACGTGGGCGGGATCGGGGAACACCACCTTGAGCCGGCTGGCGAGGGCTTTGTCGGCGGCACCGCCCTCGCCCGAGAGCATCCGCGCCACGTAGTAGGTGTTCACCAGGCCAACGCCGCACTGGCCGTTGCCAATGGCGCGAATCAACGGGGTATCGGAGGTGAAGTAGGGCTTGGTCACATTGCTGGTCATCCCCTTCACCCACTTGGCGGCTGCGGAGTCGCCGCGCAGGATCATTTGATCCGCCACCAACGACTGGTTGTAAACGCTCTTGCTATCGCGCAGGCAAAGCTTGCCCTTGAGGGCGGGATTGGCCAGATCCGCGTAGGTGCGAATCGAGGCTGGATTCACCAGCTTGGGATTCACAGCGGCCACACGCACGCGGCGCGTGAGACCAAACCAGCGCCCTTTGCTATCGCGCAGGTTCACCGGCACATCCCGCTGCAACGTGGTGGACCGGATCGGCCGGAAAAGTCCCAGATCGGTGGCCTTATCGAGACGGGCCGCATCCACCAGCACCAACACATCGGCCGGGCTGTTCTGACCTTCAGCGCGCACGCGCTCAATCAGGGCGTCGTCCTTGGCCTCCAGCAGCTTCACTTTGATGCCCGTGCGCGCGGTGAATTGCTGATAAAGCGCCTTATCGGTGTTGTAGTGACGGCCGGAATACACACCGATCTCCTGGCTCTGGGCCTTGGCCAGTTCCACGCCGATGGCCGTGATGACGGCACCGGCAGCGGTCACACCGAGCAACGCCAGGGCACCCAGGCGCTCGGGCCGCGTTAACGATCGAAGCGAAGGGATGTTCAAGGGGGAATGCATCAACCTGACCGGCACTATGGCCAGCCCCGCCCCCCAGAAGCAGGGCAACGATCATTGCCCACGCGGGGGTGTGACATTGGTTACATCGATTCGTGCAAAGAGCTGGCCCCGTAGGCTTTTTGCCCATGGTTCCCCTTACCGCCCAGGCATCGTCCCCAGCTCCGCAGCAGGGTCCGCAGCGCCGCTGGCTGGCGGCGAGTGTGCTGCTGCTCTCCACTCTCGCCCTCGCGCCGGTGGTGGGGCTGGGCTGGTTTGCCTTCGGCGGGGGATCGGGTGAGGCCGCTCGCTTTGACCTCGGCATCGGCGGCACGGAGCAGATGCTCAACACGCTGCTGCTCGTTGTTTTGGTGGGATTGCTCACCGCCGTGCTGGGCACAGCCACCGGCTGGCTCACAGCCCGATGCGCCTTCCCCGGGCGGCGCTGGCTGCGCATTGCGCAACTGCTCCCCCTCGCCACGCCGAGCTATCTGCTGGCTGCCACCTGGATTGATCTCGGCAGTCGCTACGGGCTGCGGGTGCATGGCGTTGTGCCCACCTTGGTGGTGATGGTGCTGAGCACCTACAGCTACGTCTTTCTGCTATCCACGGAGAGTTTTTCCGTGAGCGGCCGCCGTCAGCTGGAGGCCTGCCGCAGCCTTGGCGTCGGCCCCTGGGGCAGCTTCCGGCGTGTCGCCCTGCCGATGGCTCTGCCCGCCATCGGCGCCGGCGTGGCCCTCGGGGGGATGGAGGTGGTGAATGAACTGGGAGCCGTGCAGCTCCTCGGGGTGCCAACCCTCTCCACCGGCATCCTGATGCGCTGGCAACAAGACGGGGATCCCCAAGGGGCCGTAGCCCTTGCCTTGATGGCCCTCGTGCTCGTGGCGCTGCTGGTGGGCGCAGAACGCAGCCTGCGCCAGCGCAGCCGTTGCTGGAACCTGGGCAACGATGGCGATGCCGATCCCCAATGGCATCTGAAGGGTCAACGCCGTTGGCTGAGCCAGCTGGTGTGTGGGGTACCGCCGCTGATCACGCTCGGCCTTCCCCTGATCTGGGCGGGGCTCAGTGCGGATCAAATTCGAGGGGAAGACAGCAGTGAACTGCTCGCCCTCGGGAGCCGCAGCTTTGGGCTGGCTCTGTTGGCGGCCGCCCTCACCCTGGCGGGTGGATTGCTGCTGGCGATCGCCAAGCGCTGGATTCCCAATGCCGTTCTTCAGCGGCTCACCTTTGTCTCTGGGCTCGGCTATGCCATCCCCGGCACCGTGCTGGCCCTGGCCTTGATGCTGCTGGGTGGGCCACTGGCGCTGGCGCCCTTACTCCTGTTGGTGTGGGGGTATGGCGATCGCTTTCTGGCGGTGTCGAAGGGAGGGCTTGATGCCGCCCTCGAGCGCATTCCCCCCAGCGTGGACGAAGCGGCTACCTCGCTTGGCAACAGCTGGCTGGGGGTGTTGCGGCGGGTGCATCTCCCCCTGCTGCGCGGCCCGCTGCTGGTGGGGGGGCTGCTGGTGTTTGTGGACACAGTGAAAGAGCTGCCGCTCACCTTCGCCCTGCGCCCCTTCGACTTCGACACCCTGGCGGTGCGGGTCTACCAGTACGCCAGCGATGAGCGGGTGGGCGCAGCCTTGGTGCCAGCACTTCTGATTCTGGCCCTCGGCATCGTGGCCGCCATGGCATTGATCCCCAGCCTGGAGCGCCTCGAGCGGCGCTAAACACCGCCCGCTACGCCGCGCCGCTCAGCCCCGCCACCACTGCTCCACCACCGCCGGAGTGCCATACCAGCACGGCCCAAAGGCGCCGCCATGGGCCACCCCCTGCAGGGTGATGGCCTCAGCGCTATCCAGCAACGCCGACTGCACCGGCACCAATCCATCGCCCTCGAGATCGATGCGACCGGCGATCGCCTGATACGAACGCGGCCCCATCCGCGCGCTCAAGCCAGAGCCCTCTCCAGGTGCCAGGGCTCCGGCCACAGCGATGTAGTGCACGCGATCGGCAAAGCGGGCGCCGGGATAGCGGCGATCCACCATGGCCCGAAGCGGTGTGGCGCGAACCGCGGTGTGCGGGCTGCCCAGGGTGTAGAGCCGATCGGCCCAGCGCGTGCCGTTGTAGGTACGGCCCGCGAAGGGATCATTCGCGAGAAACAAGCGCAGCATCACCCCACCGGAGCTATGGCCGATCAAGGTGACGCGGCCCGTGGGTGAGCGGGCCGCCAGGGCCTCGGCTCGCTCCGCCACGCGATCCAACAACCGCCGCCAGCCCCAGGCCCACGACGTGAGCAACCAATCGAAACGGGTGGCCTTCACCAGCTCAACCTCCTGCTGCGTGTGCTGCTGCAACCAGCTGCACATCGGCTGGTAAGCCTCCTCGGTGATCAGAAATCCACCCAGGATCAGCACAGGTTGATTGGGCACGTGTGGCGCTCTCGTTGGTCAGGGTCTATGGTGAAGCAGTGAATCGAGCGGCGAGTACCAACGCCCCGTCTCCCTTCACGCCCGATCCGCTCTCCCTGAGAGGGAGTTGAACGTCAACCGTCATTTCGGTTGTCATCGAGGCAAAGCGACAGATAAATCCCTGCAAACAACAATGGCAACACACATCCCTACACCCAAACAACACAACACCACAAACCGTCGACCCAAGCCCCAGAAGCCGCAGCCCATCCCGCATCAACCCACCTGGGAGGAGCTGCTGGGTCGGCGCTGAGGCTGCAGTCCTGCACATCCCGCCATCCATCGCTTGAATGGCAGCTGGTTGATGTGTCTCATGGATCCTCACTGGCTGAAACTGCGCTGGCCAATCACCGTGCTCGCCCTGGGCACCATGCTGATCGGGCTGTTGATGCGGACCAGCCAGCACCCCATTCAATTGCGCCTGGTGCTGAGCTTTGCCGAACCACTCAACTTGGCCGGCCAGGTGCAAGGCGTGCTGAGCATGCCGGATGGCGTGAAGATCGAACCGGCGAGCAGTGTGCGGGTGCGCGTGACTGAGCAGGCACCGATTGACCTCAGCGTGAAAAACACAACACCTGTCGAGGTGAACGTGAGCAATCCAAAACCGATTGAAATCAAAATGAGCGAAGACCAACCCATGGAAGTTGACGTGAAGCCCAAGGCACCGGTGAACGTGAAGATCGGCCTGTAATCCAGGCCAACTCTCGTTAGCGTGCGGCCAGCGCTATAAGCACTGATGGCTCCGGAGCGGTTCTTCCTCGAGCTCACCCCACCGTCTGAACTGCTCCGGGATGCACCCCACGTGGTGATCGTGGGCGCAGGATTCGCGGGCCTCAAGGCAGCTCAGACCTTCGCGGGCAAGACCATTCGGGTCACCCTGATCGACAAGCGGAACTTCAACCTGTTCCAGCCGATGCTGTATCAGGTGGCCTCAGGCTTGGTCTCGCAGACCGATGTGGCCTCACCCCTGCGGATCATGATCGGCAAGGCCCCCAACGTGCAGATCCTGATGGGGGAGGTGGTCGACATCGATGCCGAGGCCAAGGAGGTGGTGTTCAACGACCGGCGGCTTCGTTACGACCATCTGATTGTGGCCACAGGCGCCACCAGCAGCTTCTTCGGTCACGACGAATGGGCGCAATTCGCCACGCCGATGAAATCGCTGGAAGACGCCTACGGCATTCGCAAACGCGTGCTGGGCGCCCTCGAGGAGGCTGAGCAAACCCCCGATCTCGACAGGCGCCGCCTGTTGCAATCGGTGGTGGTGGTGGGTGGAGGCCCCACCGGCTGCGAACTGGCGGCCTCGCTCAATGATCTGATGCGTCACACCCTGGAGCGCGATTTCAAACAGATCGAGCCAGGCCACTGCAAGGTCACCCTGGTGGACCCTGGTGATCGGGTGCTCCGGGCCATGGACCCTCAGCTCTCCAAAGCAGCCGGCGATCACCTCAGCCGCTGCGGCGTGGAGTTGTTGCTGGGCGGACGGGTCAAGGCGATCGAAGAAAGCAAGTTGGTGGTGACCACAGCCCAGGGGGAGGTCACGCTCGAGGCCAGCACGATTTGCTGGACCGCTGGGGTGGCGGCATCTCCCCTGGGCAAGTTGCTCGCCGATCGCACCGGCTGCAGCACCGATCGCGGCGGCCGTATTCCTGTTCAACCCGACTTCTCAATTCCTGGACACCCTGAGATTCGAGTCGTCGGCGATCTATGCAGCTACAGCCACACCAAAGACGGCAAACCGCTGCCTGGCATGGCCGGGCCCGCTGTTCAGATGGGCGTGTGGGTGGCCAAAGACATCCTGGCCCAGCAGCAGAACCAACGCCATTCAGCGTTTGCCTTCACCGATTTCGGCACCATGGCGATTGTGGGATCGCTGTTTGCGGTGGCCGACCTACGCGGCGTGAAAGTGAGCGGCGTGTTCGGATGGCTGCTGTGGGGTTTGGCTCACCTGGCGTTCATGCCGGATCGTGAAAACAGGGTGACCCTGCTCACCAAGTGGCTCTGGCTGATCTTCACCCGCGAGCGCTCGGCTCTTGTGATCACCGAAGCGCCATCCTGAGGCAAACGCCTCAGGACATCGGCTCATCGGCGATGTCTTTCAAGGCGTGATAGACGGGCTTCTCCACCAGGCAACGGCTCACATAGGCCGCCACCACGGCGGACAGCAGCAACCCGGGCAGCAACTGCTGATCACCGGCCATCCGCACGCCAAACAACACCGCCATCACCGGCAGCTGCGTGGCCCCGGCCAGGCCGGCCACCATGCCGAGGGTGAGTCCCAGCTGGGGGGCTGCAGCCAGATCACCCAGGCTGTGACCTAGCACCGCACCAAAGGCAAAGGAGGGATCGATCAGGCCACCGGGAATGCCGGTGCCGAGCGCCAGCACCGGGCCCACCACCCGCAGCACCAGGGTGAAGAGATCGCCGAACACCCCTGGCAGCAGGGTGGTTGTCGGGCTGGAGCCATTGATCATGGCTGTCATCAACAGCTCGCCATCGCAGCCGGCGGCACCACCACTCACCAACAGAAACACCGTGGTCAGCCCGCCCACCGCGAGCCCCAGCGGCAGGGGCCGTTGGATCGCAAGCTGCCGCCACCGGCGTGTGGTGCGCAGGAGCAGGCGGGCGAACAGGGCGCCCAAACCGCCGGCCAGCACGCCCAGGGGGATGGCCCACAAGAGCTGATGCAGCTCGCCCGTCGCCACCCCCACCATCCCCAGAGCAAATTCAGGTTGACCCACCAAGCTGCTGAAGGCTGCCGCCAGGGCACCCACCACCAAAGCCGGCCAGATCAGCGCCGTGGAGAAGGTGCCCATGAACTCCTCGGCCACAAACACCACACCGAGCAGCGGTGTGTTGAAGCCGCCGGCCAGTCCGGCACCACCGGCCACCGCCAGCAGATCGGCATGACGAATGTCGCCCAGCCAGCGGGGAAACAACCGCCGAAACCAAAGCGCAGCAGAAGCGCCCACCTGCACCACAGGGCCCTCACGGCCCAGGGGCATCAAACTGATGGTGGCCAAGCCCCATAACAACAGCCGTTGCAGGCTGGGCACGATTCCCAACAGCCCAGCTGCCTGCTCGGGATGCTCGATGCTCGTCATCGCCTGGGGGATACCGGAGCCACGGCCCCGCTGAAACAGAGAGCTCTGCAGCAGCAACAGCAAGGGCACCACCACCAGCGGGGCGCAGGCGAGGGCAAGGCTCAGCGGTTGCCAGGCTTGGCCGCTGAAGGCCGGCAGCAGGCCCAGCAGCTGATCGCCCCAGCGATCGAGCAGGTTGAACGGCCAGCACACCAGGCCCACCATCAAACCCAGGAGCCCCAGTTGCCCGAGCCGCTGGAGCAAGTGGCGTATCGAAATCATGTGAGCCGTTTTTGCACGCGTCCCAGGATCAGCGCAATCAAGATGGCAACGTAGAGCTGACCCGCGATGGTGATCACGTTCGACACCACCTGAACGGTCACATTGCTTGGGGTGAGCACGTCGGTGCCGACGGTGGTGAGCAGACCGAAGGAGGCCGCCATCAAGGCCGGGGCCACCGCCACGCTCACGTCACCACCAGCACCAATCGCGGGCAGGGCAGAGGCCACAAAGGCCGACGGTTGCATCACCCAGGCGGCGGTAAGCAACACGCCACCAGCAATGCCAACCGTGAGGTAGCCGGATGCGGCGCCCAACACCACCGACATGGTGACGAAGGGCTCCCGCATCAACGACTTCACCTTGCGCACCACCGCCACCAACAGAAACATCACCCACACCACCACGTGGGGAAGGGTGAGCACCCGCCCGAGATCTGGGATCCAGAGCAGCGAGAGGTGCCAGATGATCTCCAGGGCAATCGCGGTGGAACCCAGGGCATACATCACCGGGCGGGTGCCCTTAAGCGAGCTGAAACGGCTCACAAACACCATGAACACCAGCGCCTGACCGATCAGCAACAGCGAAAGCAGCGGCCAGTACACCTGGGCCAGCGGCAACATCAGCAACAGCACCAACTCGTAGACGAGCGTGATCCGATAACCGAGATGGCGGCGGCGGATGCGCTGCAGCTGCTCGCGGGTGATCTTCAACAGAACCTCACAGGCCCGGGCTGCTCTGCATGATGCCGCCATCGGCAAAGATGCTGGTGGCGGTGATGTAGCTGGCCGCGTCGCTGGCCAGGAACGCCACCACCTTGGCGATCTCATCCGGCTGAGCCATGCGGCCCATCGGGATGGCGGCATTGAGCTTGGCCAGCAGCTCTGGGTTGTTCATCGTGGAGTCGTTGATCGGCGTCGCCACCGCGCCGGGGCCCACGTTCACGATCGACACACCCTTGGAGGCCAACTCCACACCAGCGGTGCGGGTGAGCATGCGCACACCGCCTTTGGCAACGCAATAGGGGGTGTTGTTGGGCATCGGCCAGTCTTCGTGCACCGAGGAGATGTTGATGATGCGCCCGCCGCTGCCCTGGGCGATCATCTGCTTGGCGGCGTACTGCGTGGCGAAGAACACACCGCGCAGGTTCACATTCAGCACCTTGTCGAAATCTTCGGGGGTGGTGTCGAGGATCGAGGTGCGGGTTTCGATGCCAGCGTTGTTCACCATCACATCGAGGCGGCCGTAGCGATTCACCGCCTCCTGCACCAGCCGCTGCAGATCATCCAGTTTCGACACATCGGCTTGCACACCAAAGCAGCTGCCACCCAGTTGACCGATCTCCTGTTCGATCGCCTCGGTGGCTTCCGGGTGCGAGCGATAGTCGATCACCACGCGGGCGCCAAGGCGAGCCACCACCTCAACGATCGATTTACCAATCCCGCTGTTGCCCCCCGTGACGATGATCACCTTGCCTTTGAGCAGGTTGGAGAGGGTCTCGAGGGCGTAGGGATTCGTTGTGGTCATGACGATGGCAGCCGCCTGCGGCGCGGAACTGGGTGGACGCTAGGGGGAATGAGCCATCCTGCCTGCGATCTGCAACACCCGATGAATGATCAGGCGCTCACATGACAAAGCAGTGACATTCCCGGCAGGTTCCCTACGGTGAAGTGATCAGTCTGAGCGACGTATCGATGTCCGCCGGTGTGATCCGCAGAGCTATTCACAGCGACCGCTTTCCCAAGCCTGTGGCCTCCTACAGCCAGGGCTTCCAGATGGGCAAGATGCTGTTCATCACCGGGCAGCTGCCGGTGGATCCCACCACCAATCTCAAGGTGGGCGATGGCGACATCACCCTGGAATCGCGGCAGGTGATGCGGAATATGCAGGCGGTGCTCGAGGAAGCCGGGTTCGGATTCGAGCACCTGGTGAGCGCCACGGTGTACCTCACCGACATCAACAAGCTCGACACCTTCGACGCCGTGTGGCAGGAGTATTTCCCCGACCCCATGGCCTACCCCTCTCGCGCCGTGGTGGAGGTATCGGCTCTGGTGCTGGGCATCCAGCTCGAAATCTCCGCCATCGCCATCAAAGACTGAGCCCACCAGCCATGAGCGATCCCTTCAGCCTGGCTCCCCAACCGGAGACCTATTGGCATCTCTGGACCGGCACCGATGGCATCAGCCGCCAACAGCAGTGCACGATCAACCAGTTCCAGCTCGGGCAGCTGGGACCCGGAGATTCCCCTCAGTTCTCAAGGCCCCTGTTTGATCAGGGCAATGCCTTCGTCACCTACCTGCCGGTGGGGTGGACGGCCGACTGGCACGAAAACCATGTGCCCAAGTGGATCTATGTGCTGCGGGGCGCCTGGTCAGTGCAGAGCATGGATGGGCAGATCGCGATCATGCGCGCCGGCGAGTACTCCTTCGGCGGTGATCAGGGCTGCATCGCCACCCCGGAAGGGCACAAGGGGCATCTCTCCGCCCAGGTGGGCGATGAGCCCTGCGTGCAGCTGATCATCCAGCGCAACGACGCTGCCTGGCGGCAAGCCCCGCCGGGCTTCTTCCAATGAACCATCCCTCCAGCTGCACCGAGAGCTACGACCCGCGCTTCGAAGCCTTGGTGTTGTTCAACGCTGAGCTCGAACAGCTGGCCGAGGGCTTCCGCTGGCTTGAGGGACCCGTGTGGTTTGGCGATCAGCGCTGTCTGTTCTTCAGCGACATCCCGGGTAATCGCACCCTGCGCTGGAGCGAACAGCACGGCGTCAGCACCTTTCTGGAGCCTTCGGAATTCGCCAACGGCCAAACGCGCGATCGCCAAGGCCGACTGATCCAATGCCATCACCGCAGCCGTTGCCTCACGCGCCTGGAGCACAACGGCAGCATCACCACGCTGGTGTCGCAGGCCCATGGCCGTCGCCTCAACGCTCCCAACGATGTGGTGGTGAAGAGCGATGGCTCGATCTGGTTCAGCGATCCGCTCTATGGCCTGCTGAACGACTACGAGGGCGGCCGCCAGCACTCAGAACAGCCCCCGGCCCTCTACCGCCTGGATCCCAGCAGCGGCGAGATCCAGGCCGTCGCCACCGATTTCGACGGACCCAACGGCCTGGCCTTCTCCCCGGATGAACAGCTGTTGTATGTGGCCGAATCCGGTGCCCCCGGCGTGCCTGAGCCCCGGCAGTACATCCGCCGCTTCCAGGTGAACGGCGATGGCCGCAGCCTCAGCGGCGGTGAGATCTTCCACAAGATCAACCCGGGCTGGGCCGATGGCTTCCGCGTGGATGAGCACGGCAACCTCTGGTGCGGGGCTGCCGATGGCGTGCACGTGATCGCACCCGATGGCGCCTTGATCGGCAAGGTGCTCGTGCCGAAGCGCGTGTCGAACGTTTGCTTCGGCGATCGCTACGGCAGCCGCCTGTTCATGTGCGCCTCCACCGCGATCTACAGCCTGTTCACCGCCACCCGCGGCGCCACCTGGCCGCAGTGAAGGTCCAACCCAATCCAACCCAACCCATGGCCAACCCACAGCTCGAAACGTTCCTCAAGCAGGTGAAAGGCGATCCAGCCCTGCTGGAGCGTTTCAGCGCCTGCCCCAACCTCAATGCCATTGCAGCCCTGGGCGCTGAGCAGGGCTTCAGCTTCAGCGGCGTGGATCTGGTGAAGCACCAGGCCGAAGCCACGCTGCGGCTCAGCGAAAGCGATCTCGAAGCAGCCGCCGCCGGGGTGGAGCTGGAGGGGCACCTCTGGCTGATGAAGATCGTGTGGGGCTGAGCCAACGATGCGCACCGTTGCCACGCTCGAACTCGCCGACTGCCGCCATATCGCCGCCGCCGCGGAGGCGATGGCCGCGCAACACCTGGCCACAGTGAGCCTGGCCATCTGTGATGCCGGGGGCCATCCCCTGCTGGTGGTGCGGCTCGATGGGGCAAGCCCCTCCAGCACCGCCGTGGCCATGGCCAAAGCGCGGATGGCCGCGCTAAACGGCAAAGCCACCGCCGATCAGGAGGCCGCCATCAACGGCGAGCGGCCGGCCCTGCTGCAACTGGCCGCAGTGTTCAAAGAGTCGGCAGTAGCGATGGGCGGCGGCCTGCCGCTGTTGCACAACGGCACCTGCATCGGAGCCGTGGGTGTGTCGGGGATGACACCCGATCTCGATGGCGCCATTGCCGCCGCTGCAGCGACCGCCCTGCAAACCCTTGGCTGCTGAGCACCTCGCCGAGCGATCCATGCGCACGCCCCACATCCGCAGCCTTGGCTTCACCTGCCGCAATGCCGAGGCCCTGGCCAGCTTCTACACAAGCCATCTGGGTTGCCTCCGCCAGGAGTGCCTGGAGCTCGAGGCCGGCGACTACGCCGAACTGATCGGACTCCCGGGCAGCCGCCTCAAACTGCTGCGGTTGCGGCTCGGCGACGAGCAGCTGGAACTCTTGGAAGTGCTGGAGCTGGGGCCGAACCTGCGAGCCGGCCGCTCCATTCCCGCCGAGTCCCGCAGCAACGACCTCTGGTTCCAGCACATCTGCATCGTGGTGGCCGACATAGCCGCCGCCGCCGGGCCGGTGCAGAAGCTCATCCAGCAAGGCCAGCTGCAGCGAATCTCCAGCTCCCCGCAAACCCTACCCAGCTGGAACCAGGCGGCCGCCGGGATCCAGGCGTTCAAATTTCACGATCCTGAAGGCCATTGCCTGGAGCTGCTGCAGTTTCCGCAAGACAAGGGCGAACCGCGCTGGCACCGAACCGCGGCGGGATCACCGTTTCTCGGCATCGACCACAGCGCCATTGCCAATGCCGACACGCCACGCAGCTGCAGGTTCTACGACGAGCTGCTGGGATTGCGGCTCGGCGGCGATGGCGTGAACAGCGGCATCGAACAAGACCATCTCGATGGCCTGAGCGAAACCGAAGTGCGGATCACAGGGCACCGCTGCCCAGAAGGCCCCGGCATCGAATGCCTCAACTACCTGCAACCGGCGGGCGGGCGGCCCCTGCCGGCCGACCAGAACAGCGCCGACCGAGCCCATTGGCAGATCCGCCTTCAAGTGAGGGATCTCGAGGCCATCGCCTCTCAGTTGGAGAGCTATGGCGGCAGCTGGGTGAGCCCCGGCATCGTGGATCTCTCCGCTGAGCAGGCCACGGCCCTCGGCTTCAACCGAGCCCTGCAGATCCGCGACCCCGATGGCCATCAACTGCAAATCGTGAGCAGCTGATCACAGCATTGCTGCGCTTCTGCACCACCCCTCTACCTTTCAGCCAACCCTCTCAAACCCATGGACATCACCGTTGTGGAGTTGCTGGTGCCGGCGGCACCGTCCCCCTTCGCCCAGGCGGCATTGCTACTGCTGCGGGTGTTCATGGGCATCTGCTTCATCCGACACGGGTGGCCGAAGCTGCGCAACCTGCAGACCTGGGCTCAGATGCTGAAAACCCCCGCCTGGCTGTGCTTCCTCTCGGCCGGATCGATGTGGGCGGGCGGCATCGCCCTCATCGTGGGCTTCCTCACCCCACTGGCCTCCTTCGCCATCCTGGTGTCGATGGCCTACGCGATGGTGCTGGAAATCAAGGGTGGTTTCCCCTTTATCGCCGCCGACCCCTATCTGATCCCTGAAGGCGACTACGCCGGCCCGATGGGCGTGGGTGAGCCGCCCAGCTGGGAGAAAGCCGCCATGTATGTGGTGATGTGCCTGGTGCTGATCTGCTGCGGCGGCGGCATGCTCTCGCTCGACACCCTGTTGCTCGAGGATCTCCTGCGAATCTGGCTCGGGGTCTGACAGCTTCGCGGCCGGGCCCGCGTCAGCGGGCCCCCATGCGCTCCTTGAGGTGATGGCCCACGCGGATCGCATTGGCGATCGCGGTGAGCGAGGGATTCACCGCACCGATGCTGGGGAAGAAGCTCGTATCCACCACGTAGAGGTTGTCGAGCTCGTGGGCCTTGCAGTTCACATCGAGCACAGAGGTCGCGGGATCGGTGCCGAAACGGCAGGTGCCGGCCTGGTGCCCCACAGCGGCAATGCCCATCGGATTTTTGATGTAGATCTGGCGCTCGATCAGGTGCTTCTTCAGATAGAGCTTGTCGAGCATCCCCTGCAGGCGGCCCCAGAGCCGATCCGCTGAGGTTTGGTTATTCACCGTGTAGTTGAGGTGAATGTGGCCCGCCGAATCAATCGTCACGCGATTGTTGGGGTCGGGGAGATCCTCCGTGGTGATCCAGAAATCAAGGGCATGGGCCGCAATTTCATCCATGCTCCAGTTGGGCATCAGGAAGGTTTCCAGCGGCGCGTAGCCCTTCATGATCGCCCCGCGGGTCTTACCCGTCATCTGGATGTTGCCCATGGGGTAGTCGTAATCGGTATCGCCGAAATACCAGTCGTTGATCGAAATCGTTTTCTGGAAGATGGTGGGATTAGGCTCATGGGAGAGAGCCACCGCCGCCTTGCTGTTGTGGAACATGTAGTTGCGGCCCACCTGATCAGAGCCATTGGCCAGGCCACGGGGGTGCTTGTCGTTGGCCGACATCAACAGCAGACGGGCCGTATTGGCCGCGCCGCAGCTCACCACCACCAGATCCGCTGAATAGCGCAGCTCCTCGCCATCGCGCACCAGCTCAACACCCGTCACCGTGGTGCCGGCTGCATCAGTCACCAACCGCTTCACCTCAGCGCGAGTGAGCAACGACACGTTGGCACTGGCAGCCAGGGCAGGGCGGACGCCGCACACTTCGGCATCCCCTTTGGCATGCACCAGACAGGGGAAACCATCACAGTTGTTGCAGCGCCGGCAACGGCTATAAGGCATGTTGCTCTCATCGAGCATCACGCCGCTGGGGGCATGAAACGGATGCAGACCGGCACTGCGTAGATCATCCGCCAACTTCTGAATCCGCGGCTCGTGTGAGATCGGCGGATGGGGGTAGGGCACAGAACTGGGGGGATCCGTGGGATCTTCACCGCGCAGGCCATGCACGTGATACGTGGCCTCAGCCTGCTGATACCAGGGCTCGAAATCGCTGTAACGCAGGGGCCAGGCTGGTGAGATGCCGTCGTGATGCTCCAGCTCCTCAAAGTCGCGCTGGCGGAGGCGGAAATGATGGGCGCCATACATCTTGGTGGCACCGCCCACGAAGTAATGCGTTCCCGGCTGGAACGGGTTGCCCTTGCCGTCGTACCAGATGTCTTTGCTGAGATAGCGGCCCTTCTGGAACACCTCATCGGCATCCCAGTTCTGCGGCTCCTGCGGCAGCCAGTCGCCACGCTCGAGAATCAGGATCCGCAGCCCAGTGGGAGCCAACACCCGCGCCAACGTGCCACCGCCGGCACCACTGCCGACGATGATCAGATCAAAGTGGCTCGTCTCCGGCTTCTGCAGCTGTCCGAGCGACTGGAGTAAATCCACGGAACCATGATCACTACCCGCAAATTAGAAGCGGGATCTGACTCTGTCTCCGCATTGTCACGAGCCTGTGGCGGAGCTGGGGTAGCGGCTGAGTTGGTTGATCATCTTGCACACCATGGCGGTCCAGCCTGTCTGGTGACTGGCACCGACACCACTGCCGTTGTCGCCATGGAAATACTCGTTAAACAGAATCAGATCCCGCCAATGCGGATCGTTCTGGAAGAGATCCACAGCACCATTGAACGGACGACGACCATCAGAGCCGCGCCGAAACAAATCCACCAAGCGATGTTCCAACTGCAGAGAAGCATCCCAAAGACTAATCCAGTTACCTGAACGCGTCGGAAACTCCACCTTGAAGGAATCACCGTAATAATGACCAAACTTCTGCAGGGCCTCAATCAACAGGAAGTTGATCGGCATCCACACAGGCCCGCGCCAGTTGGAGTTGCCGCCAAACATCGGAACCGGGCTATCAGCCGGGCTGTAGCCGAGGGTCTGGGAGTCACTGCCCTCGGTGAAGGTGTAAGGGTGCTCTTCATACACCTTGGAGAGGGCGCGGATGCCATAGGGCGAGAGAAACTCATCCTCATCAAAGAGCCGCTCACAGATGCGGCGCAGACGCTGCTCGGGCACAAGGGCAAACAGCAAACGGTCGTTGCGCCACTCGGTGAAGTTGTCAACAAACCATTGGGGCCGGGCCCGCTCGTGCAACAACCACTTCATGCTGCTGGCCACATCCAGAACCGGCAGCCGCTTCACGGTGTCCACATCAAAACTGGTCACCGCAAGCAGAGGAACCAGCCCTGATACCGATCGGGTGCGCAGGAACGTGCTGCTGCCATCCGGACGCTTGATCACGTCGTAGTAGAAGCCGTCCTCCTCATCCCAGTTCACATAGCCCCGACTACCCGGCGTATTGAGGGTGAGAGCCAGGGAGAGGTAGTCGTAGACAAAGCGCTCACACATATCGGCATATTCCGGCTCCTCGCGGCTGAGCTCAACACTGATATTGAGCAGATTGAGGCTAAGCGAAGCCATCCAGGCCGTGCCATCACACTGCTCGATGCGGCTGCCATCGGCGAGGGGATAGCGGCGATCAAAAACAGCGATGTTATCGAGGCCGAGAAAACCACCTTCAAACACATTGTCGCCGGAACGATCGTTGCGGTTAGCCCACCAGCCGTATTCAAGAATCAACTTGCGCAACGCCGCGCGAAGAAAGCCAAGATCAGGCTCTTCGGTGCTCTTGCGATCGATCTGGAAGACCCGCATCGCGGCCCAGGCGCCGATCGGGGGATTGGGATCGGAGAGCGCCCACTCGTAAGCCGGGGTCTGAGCATTGGGAGCCGTGTAGTGCGGCGAGCGCAGCAACATGCACTGCTGCTTGGCGGTGGCGGGATCGAACACGGTGAAGGCCACCGCATGGAACATCAGATCCCACTGGCAGAAGTAGGGGTATTCCCATGCATCGGGCATGGAGATCACGTCGTGAGCATGCAGCCGCTGCCACGAGGCATTTTGGGTGTGCCAGCGCTGTGGCGATGGCTGGGCAGAGGTGGGATCACCATCAAGCCAGCGCTGCACACTCCAGCCGTAATACTTCTTGCACCAGAGCAAACCAGCAGCCGCGCTGCTGTGGATGAGGCGATCTTCCTCGCTGAGATGGGGAACTCGGCTCTCAAAGAACTCTCGCCATTCCTGTTCACGCATGCGGAACAGCAGATCCACCTCGCTGCTCACAGCCGGCGCATCCGCAGAACTGACCGGTCCGCTGAGACGCAGATCCACCTGCCATTCCTCTCCGGGTTGCAGCGTGCGCTGCAGATGCCGGGCCACCTTGGTGCCGCGTTGGGAAGGATTGATGGCCTCCTGATCGCCGTTGATCAGAAAGCGGTGAAATCCATCCTTCTGGAACGGACGGGCGTTGGGCTTCTGGTAGAGCCGCTGTGTATTGGTCTCGTTATCGGTGAACAGCCAGGTGCCCTGGTTCTGACAACTCAGCCGATAGGTGCCAACCCCGCCCCCGACGGTGGCCTGAACGGCATCCCCCTCGAGCTGCATCGGATGCTCGTGTTCATCCGGATAACCCCAGCTCCAGGTGTTGCGCAACCAAAGGGTGGGCAGCAGGGTGAGGGGTGCTGGATCCGGACCGCGGTTGATGGCTCGGATCCGAATCGCAATATCGTCTGGCCCCGCCTTGGCGTATTCGATGAACACATCGAAATAGCGGCTCTCATCAAAAATGCCGGTATCCACCAGCTCGTATTCGGGCTGATCGCGACCGCGACGGCGATTTTCCTCGAGGAGTTGCTCGTAGGGGAAACGCTGCTGCGGATATTTGTAGAGCCCACGCATGAAGCTGTGGGTGGGAGTATTAGCGATATGAAAGTAGTAATCTTTGATGTCTTCGCCGTGGTTACCTTCTTCATTGGCAAGGCCAAAGGGGCGTTCCTTGAGGATTGGATCCACTCCGTTCCAGAGCGCCACGGAGAAACAGAGGCGGCATTGGCTATCACAGATGCCCAGCAGGCCGTCTTCCCCCCAGCGATACACCCGTGAGCGGGCGTGATCATGGGGGAAGGAATTCCAGGCGTTGCCATCAGCGGAATAGTCCTCGCGAACGGTTCCCCACTGCCGCTCCGGCAAATAGCTGCCCCAAAGATCCCAGCGCACACCCTCCCGGTCGCGCTCGGCCATCCGCCGCAGTTCAGATCCTTCGGGCGATGCCCCGCTCAGAGAGGTCATAGGGCTTGCAAAACCTGGTCACCAACGCGCAGGGCGTTGGCGATCACCGTGAGACCAATGCCGATCCCAGGGCAGCTGGGAAAGACACTGGCATCAGCGATGTAGAGGTTGGTGAGCTCATGGCTCCGGCCCTGAAGATCCACAACCGATGTGGCGGGATTGGAGCCCATCCGGCAAGTGCCGCAAACGCTGCCCATCACTGTGAGCGGGGCCTCACCGCGGGGATGGGTAGGCGCTGGCTTCACCACATGGCATTCGGGATCGGCTTCCACCTGCTTGAGGGTGTCAATCCAGCGATACACCAGGCGGTCGTGGGCTTCGCGATTGTTGGGCAGGTAGTTGATCTGCAGCTGCTGTCCCCGCAGCGTGATGCGGTTATGCGGATCTGGCAGCACGGCACTCATCGCCCACCACGACACCGAACGAGCCGCCAACTGCTCCAGCCCGAAATTCGGCAGAAGCTTGGTGACCAGCGACAGCACCGGCGGTGATTCCGCAAATAACGCGTCCTGCAAGACGCCACCGCCACTGGCGATCGAGCCGAGCGGGAAACTCACATTTTTGTCGCCCCAGTAGTAGTCGGTGATGCCCAGGCTGCGGCCGTAGCGACCCGAATTGGGCTCCGCCGCCAACTGAATCACCGAGGTGAGCTGCGGCTTCATCAGGTTGCGACCAACCTGGTCGGAACCATTGGAGAGACCACGGCTGTGGTGCTCGGTGGCCGAGCGCAACAGGATTTCAGCGGTGTTGATGGCACCGGCAGCCAGCACCACCACATGCGATCGGAACAGCCAGGTGGTTCCCTCAATTTCGGCCTCCACGCCACGCACTTCGGTGCCGGTGGGATTCACATGCAGACGGCGCACCCTGGCTCGATCGCGGATCTGAACCGTGGAGCGTTTGCTGGCGGGATCGATCCCAAACAGCTCGCTATCGCCGCTGGGGTCCTGGGCTGATTCCGACCAGGTGAGCGGCAAGTGATAAGGATGGGTGCCCTGGCGCTCGAGCGAGAGTTTGAGCTCCTGCATCAAAGGCTCAATGGGCTTGGGCTGGTGGGCATAGCCCTGGTGTCGATGCGGCTCTGAAGGATCGACGCCCGACTCACCATGCACGCGGAACAGCTGCTCGGCCTGGTCGTAATAGGGCTCCAGATCTCCGTAGCGCAGGCCCCAATCTGGAGCGGATGCCTCCTGATAAGCGAGACCGGTGAACTCCTTCTCGCGCATCCGCTCGAGCACACCACCCCAGATCTTGGTGTTGCCGCCAAGGGCATACACCGTCTGGGGGAAGAAGGGATCGCCATCGGGGCCGAACCACTGCTCGCCCGGGTGGTAGCGATCTTTGCGGAACAGATCCACATCGGCCACGTTTTGGTCAGCCAGCGCCAGCCGCGAGCCACGCTCCAACAGCAGCACAGATTTCCCTGTTGCGGACAACCGATCAGCCAGGGTGCCACCGGCGGCCCCAGAGCCGATCACGATGACGTCGTAATGAAGGTCGTCGATGATCATGGTTCAGGTGGTGCGTTGCCACACGTAGATAAGGATGTAGAGGATGATCCAAATCACATCCACGAAGTGCCAGAACAAACTCACCGCCGTTACACCCATCTCCCCTTTGGCGTAGTTGTTCGGCAGGAAGGAGCGATAGAGCATCAAGCCCATCAGCAGAATGCCTGTGATCACGTGCAGGCCGTGGAAGCCGGTCAGCAGATAGAAGGTGCCACCGAACACACCGCTGCTCAGAGCAAACGGTAGATTCGACCATTCCACATATTGCCCATACACGAAGTAGGTGCCCATGGCCATGGTGAGCAGCCATAGGCCACGGAAGCCCCAGAGGTTTTCCTTGTGGAGATAGCGCTCTGCGAAATAAGCCACGAAGCTGGAGCTCACCAGCACCACCGTGTTGATCAGGGGAAGACGCGTTTCCAGGCCCTCCACCCCCTGGGGCAACCACTCCGGAGCCGTGATCTTCAGCAGCGCGAAGCCACTGAAGAAGGCCAGGAAGATGATGCTCTCAGAGCAGAGAAAAATGACAAAGCCGGTGAGGTTATGGCCATCATGCTTGATGTGGCCGGGCCGATGATTCAGCGGTAGATCAGGATTGGTGGTAGTCATCGATCAGGCCTCCAGCGCGCGGCGTACGTAATACTCCTCGTCTTCCACCAGCGGCTGGCCGAGGCCATAGCCGTAGGGACCACTGATCACGGTGGGAACATCATCCTCAAAGTTTTCAGCGGGTGGCGGAGAAGGGAGCAGCCACTCCAGGCCGATGGCATTCCAGGGATTGGGAGGAGCCTTCGCTCCGCGCGCCCAGGAGCTCACGATATTGAGGATGAACGGAATTGCCGCCACACCCACCATGAAGGCGCCGATGCTGGCAATCACATTCCAGATTGCGAATTCCGGGTCGTAGGACGCCACCCGGCGCGGCATGCCATAGAGCCCGGCCCAGTGCAAAGGCAGCCAGTTGAGTGTGGCACCGATGAAGGTAAGCAGGAAATGCACCTTGCCCAGGCCCTCGTAATACATCCGCCCGGTGAACTTCGGGAACCAGTGATAGATGCCGGCGAAGATCCCGAAACCGATCGTGTTGAAGATCACATAGTGGAAGTGGGCCACCACGAAATAGGTGTTGCCCACATGAATATCCACCGGCGCGGTGCCGAGCATGATGCCGGTGATGCCACCCAGGATGAAATTCACCAGCCCGCCCAGCACAAACAGCATCGGCGTTGTGAGCCGGATTTTGCCGCCCCAGAGGGTACCCAGCCAGGCAAACACCTTCACGCCAGTGGGAACCGCAATCAACATCGTGGTCACGATGAAGATGTTGCGCATCCATTGGGGGGTGCCCGAATAGAACATGTGGTGCACCCACACGATCAACCCCAGGAAGGTGATCACAAAGGAGGCCAGGGCCACAAATTTGTAGCCGAACAGCGGCTTACGGGAATAAACGGTGATCAGTTCGGAGAAGATTCCGAACACCGGCAGCACCATCACGTACACCGCCGGGTGGGAGTAGAACCAAAAGAAGTGCTGGTAGAGCACCGGATCACCACCACCTTCAGGGCGGAAAAAGCTGGTGCCAAAGCTCAAGTCGAACAGCAGCATGATGGCGCCGCCCGTGAGCGCCGGCAGGCCCACCAGCTGCAGTGTTTGTGCGGCCCAGGCGGTCCAGACAAACACCGGCATGCGGAAAAAGCCCATGCCGGGAGCCCGCATCCGGATGATCGTGGTTACGAAATTGATCGCACCCATGATCGAGGACACCCCCGAGAGCGCCACGGCCAGGATCCAGAGGAACTGACCGTTGATGAAATGCCCCAGGGGGTTCTGGATACTCACCGGCGGGTACGACCACCAGCCGGATGAAGCCGGCCCTCCCGGCACAAAGAAACTGGCCATCAACACCACACCAAACACCGGCACCAACCAGAACGCCGCAGCGTTCACCTTCGGGAAGGCCATGTCGGGGGCGCCGATCATCGTGGGAATCAACAGGTTGTTGAAGCCGTTGAGAATCGGAAACAGAAACAGGAACAGCATCACTGTTCCATGCATGGTGTAAAGGCCGTTGTACACCGTGGGATCCACGAGATCAGCCGGCGGAGTGATCAACTCCCCGCGCATCACCATGGCCAGCAAACCGCCAACCAGCAGAAAGAAGAGCGCTAGCGCGATGTATTGAATGCCAATCACCTTGGCATCCGTATTGAACGTGAAAAACCTCTTCCAGTTGTCCGGAGCTCCCGGCACGGGGTGGAGCGCCTTGAGCACCCGAGGGTCGTAGTTGGTACTGGTCATCGTGAATCAGGCCTCGTGGGGAGCATCAGGGGTGCCGGGGTCGTTGACCATGGGAGGAGGAGCAGGCTTCACCGTTGCCCAGCCCTTGTCGCCCTTCGCGAGGCGATCGGCATACAAACCGCTGGCCTGGCTGAGACCAGGCACCAGCGGTTTGCGGGAGGCCTGCTCGAGCCAGGCCTGGAAAGCATCAGCCGACTCCACCACCACATCGGTTTGGTTCTGGGAGAAATAAGCGCCACTGAAATGGGAATCCCGCAGGCGATAGCGGCCCTCCCGCGTGGGGGTGATGCTGTAGGAGATCACGCTGCCGGGGATGATGTCTTGCTTCAGACGAAATGCCGGCACATAGAAGCCATGGATCACGTCCTCGCTGCTGAGCTGGAAATTAGCCCGCTGATCGATCGGCAGATGCAGCTCTGAACTGCGCACCCCGTTGGGATACACAAACTCCCAATTCCACTGGCGTGCCAACACTTGAATCGGCCCATAGCTCTGGCGAACATCCGGCCGCTCCACCGTGGTGGGACTGCTGCCGGATTCCAGGTCGTACTTGGCCTTGGGCCCAAGAGCCGCGAGAGTTTCGCTCACGTGAATGGCCTGATAGGCCAGCACCATCACGATCACGAAGGGAATCAAGGTCCAGGTGATCTCCAGCTTCGTGTTGCCTTCAATCGGCAAACCATCCGTCTCGTCGTATTTGTCGGCGCGGTTGAACAGCACGGCCCAGAGAATGAAGCCGGTGCAACCCAGGAAGATGAAGGCGCCGATGCCCACTTCCACCTGAAACAACCCATCCACATAGGGAGCCGCGGTGGATGCCGGCACCGGCAACCAGCCCAGTGAAGCGCGGGCGATCTGGAGACTGGCGAGGGCATCGAGCACCACCGACACCAACACCACCACGATCAAGCGCAGAGGCAGCCCGCCTGAGGGCTTGGGAGCAGCTGAGGTCATGGCAGAGCCTCCTTGAGATCAGCACCCGCAGCCAACAATTGATCAGCTGTGATGTGCACACCGAATTCGCTGGCCAGCCAGGCGCCAAGGCTGCCGTGAATGCCCATCAGCAGCAGGATCAATACCCCGCAGCCCAGATAGATCCAACTCACCTGCCGGCCCAGATCCTTGCGCCAAACAAAGCGCTGATACCCCCGCCAGATGGTCATCGCCACGATGATCAGCAGCAGGGCAACACCGCCCACGGCGTGCCAGAGCATCGTGGTGATCGCCCCCTGACCGAGCACAGTTTTCACACCGGGCAGGGGGACAGCCAGCAGCATCTCGTAGAAGCCTGCTGCCACCGTGAAGAAGGTGATGATGCTGCAGGCCAGCACGTTGTACCAACCCACATCGTGGAAGCCGGTGCGGGTCACGGGCAGCGCCAGAAAGCGAAACACGCGCTTCTCAAGGGGATAGAAAGCCCCAGCAAAATCAAAAGCAATCCCGATGGAAAACAACCCAATCGTGAGATGCACGAGGTTGGGATGAATCGGGATGCTGTAGGGAAGATCGTTCGCTCCGAGCGAATCGACGATCTCGTTGATCGGGGAGCTGATCGCAGCGAACAGCGTCATGAGATCACTCCGCTGCGAATCGCATCCACCACGGGAACCGTGTGCAGGCCGTACACCCACACCAACTTGTCGCCCAAATACACCTGGGTGAACACCAAGGCCGCTAACAGGCCATCCACCACCAGAAAACCGCCGGGCAGCACGGTGGGGTCCTTCTGCCGCACCACGTAGCGCCAGCCGGTGAGCACCGCCAACACCCCCGCCAGCGACCATCCGATGGTGCTGTGGATGTTGAGGATGTCGCGGGAGGCGCCGTAGGGGTTGGCCAGGCCGGCCTCCACCTGGCCAAAAATGATCGCCACAAAGATCGCCACGGTGGCGACCAGCAGATTCCAGAAGCTCACCTCAAACAGGTTCTGGCGCCGCGTCAACACGCCGATCAGGTCGAAGACGACGCTGATCAAGGCCATGGCAATCACAAAGTGAACGACGATCGGGTGGATGACGTCGAGCCAGGGGAGGTTTTTGTCGTTGAGCGGCGGCAGCAGCTCAAGCATGGGGTTGGGCAGCACGCACTGAGCCCAGGTTGGCCAGCCCACCCGGAAGCCGCACGCAGCTGTGATGATTTGCCAACTGCGCCACAAACGCTCGCCTGACGAGGCGTCTGAAGCGATGTCTGAAGGAGTGGGAGCAGGGGGACTTGAACCCCCACAACGTTGCCGTCTGCGGATTTTAAGTCCGCTGCGTCTACCAATTCCGCCATGCTCCCCGGCGCTGGATGGGAACCCCGCATCCAGGCGCACATCCTAGATTTGGTTAGCAACCGCCTTGCTGCCGTGCCCCTGCCTGGGTTCCTCAGCTCTCTCACGAGCGAATCACTGCTGGTGATCGGCGCCTATCTCGCCCTCGGTGGTGCCTATCTCCTGGTGGTACCCGCCGCCTTGATGGCTTGGATGGCCAAGCGCTGGACCGTGATGGGCAAGCTGGAGCGCACCGCTGTGTACGGGCTGGTGTTTCTGTTTTTCCCAGGGCTGATTGCCCTGGCACCGTTTGTGAACCTGCGCCTTCAGGGCCAAGGGCAGGTTTGATGGGAGCCGGCATCACCCGCGGCAAGGCTCTGCTGGCTGGGCTGGTTGTCTTTGCGTTGGGGGGCCTGGGCTACTGGGGCTTTGAAGCCGCTGGCCTTGAAGGCTTTTCGGCTGGCATCGCCGCCCAGGGCGTATTGGTGGCGGTGGTGCTGGTGTGGACCGGCTCTTACTTGTTCCGGGTGGTGACCGGAAACATGACTTATATGGAGCAGCGGCGCCGTTACCGCTCCGCCTACGAAGCCGCCACCGACGACGAGCTGCAGAAGCGCTTTGAATCCTTGCCCCCCGAGGAACAGGAGAAGCTGTTGCGTGAGCTGGGCCAACTCGACGACACGGCCGAGCCTTAGCGCTCCGCACACGACCCCATAGGCTCACGGGCAGATCCTGCGCTGCCGTGACCACCACCACCCCGATCCAGCAGCGGTTCGACCAGCTTCAACAGCAGGGCCGCTGCGCCCTGATGCCCTTCCTGATGGCGGGTGATCCGGATCTGGCGGCCACGCGTGCAGCACTGCTGGCTCTGGAGCAAGCGGGCGCAGACATGATCGAACTGGGGATTCCCTACAGCGATCCTCTGGCGGACGGCCCGGTAATTCAGGCAGCCGCCAGCCGGGCGCTGGGATCCGCCACCACGCCGGGCCGGGTGCTGGAGATGCTCACCAGCCTCAAGGGGGAGCTGCAGATTCCGGTGATCCTGTTCACCTACAGCAACCCCCTGCTCAACCGCGGCATGGAGGCCTTCTGCCGCGATGCGGCTGCCGCCGGTGCCGCCGGCCTGGTGGTGCCGGACCTCCCCCTTGAAGAAGCGGAAAAGCTCTCCGCCATCGCCGCAGCCCAAGGGCTCGATCTGGTGCTGCTCGTTGCCCCCACCACACCGGCTGAGCGCATGGGCCGCATCGCCGCCGCCAGCCGCGGGTTCACCTATCTGGTGAGCGTGACGGGGGTGACCGGCGTGCGCACCAACCTGGAAAGCCGCGTGGGCGGCCTGGTGCAACAGCTCAAAGCGATGGGTCCCACCCCTGTGGCCGTGGGCTTTGGAATTTCGGGCCCAGAGCAGGCACGCCAGGTGCGCGACTGGGGCGCCGATGGCGCGATTGTGGGCAGTGCGCTGGTGAAGGTGATGGCACAAGCTCACAGCCAGCAGCAGGATGTGGCAGCGGCGGCGGGTGCCTTCTGCAGCAGCCTGCGCTCCGCCCTGGATCACTGATCGGCAGCGTCCCTCCTGACGGCTTGCAAGAGCCGTCAGAATCAGGCGATCGATCACACCCGAGCTGCCGCGATGGCCCCCCGAACTCTGCTCACCACCGGTCTGCTGCTGGGCGGCCTGTCCCTGGCACCGGCGGCAGCCCATGCCGGCTGGAGCGAGTACAAGTCAGCGATCTCCGAGGTGGATGCCTGCAACCAGGCCCAGTACCTGATGCCCGAGAAAGCCGTGGTGCAGGAGTTCCGCTATTGGGTGAACAGCGGCAAGAGCGGCAACACCTTCACCTGCAAGGTGCGCTGGAGCGACAAGGCCAGTGCCAAGCCCACCGATCGCCCGATCCTCTTCCCCTCTCGCATCCGTCAGCCGATCTTCGCTGCGGGCTGGCTGTAGGTTGCGCCCCTGCCACCTGTTGATGCCATGCGTTTCGTGCTGTGGGGCACCTATTGCGACAACGCCCTCGAGAAGCGCACGCCCTACCGCGATGAGCATCTCGCCGGTTTGCAACAGCAGAAAGAAGCCGGTGTGCTGATCACCCTCGGCCCCACCGAGGGCAGCACCCATGTGTTCGGCATTTATGAGGCCGAGAGCCAAGACCAAGTGGAAGCGCTGCTCCACAACGACATCTACTGGCGCAACGGCATCTGGACCGAGCTGAAGGTGTACCCCTGGATCCAGGCCTTCTGAGCTCAGGCCTTCGGCCAGCCGGCCAAGGCCTGCTGCCACACCCAGGCGGCCACCTCGGCGGTGCCCTCCTCGCCGAGCACCGAGCCGTAGCCACTCATCTGACCCACCCCCGCCGCCGTAATCGCCGCAATGGCGGCCTCAGAAGCGCGGTTTTCCCGCTCCAGCGCCGCGAGTTTGAGGGTTTTGCCGCGGCGAATGATGTTGCCGCCATTCACATGACAACCGGCGCAGTGCTGCTCAAACAGCTGAGCCCCATCAGCCAGAGCGATCCCGGGCCAGAGCAGCAAAGCCGCCATCACGGCCAACAACGCTGCAGCCAACCGGCGCCAACGGGGGATCAGATCAGCCACCTGGGGCTCGGCAAGGGTCAAACCAGTCTGCAGACCCAGTGGGCACGCTGAAATGGGTGCGCCTGCCGCTGCGTTGATGCTCACCGTTCTGCACAGTGCCGACTGGCAGATCGGCAAGCCCTATGCCCGCGTGCACGACCCCGACAAACGGGCCCGCCTGCGCCAGGCCCGGATCGAAGCCATCGGGCGCATCGGTGCATGGCTGGATCAGGAGCAACTGCCAGAGCAACCGGCCTTCCTGATGGTGGCCGGCGATCTCTTTGATTCCCCAACCCCCAGCAGCAGCGACATCACAGCGGTGTGCCAGGCCATTGGCAAGCTGGCGATCCCGGTGCTGGTGATTCCCGGCAACCATGACCATGGGGCGCCAGGCAGTGTGTGGCATAGCCCCTTTTTCCAAAGCGAACAGCAGCGCCGCGCCCCCAACCTGCAGGTGCTGCTGGAGCGCAAGCCCGTACTGATCGGAGGCGCGGTGGTGCTGCCATGCCCGCTGTTACGCCGCAGCGACAGCAGCGATCCCACCGACTGGGTGCGGCAGCTCGATTGGAAGCAGCTGCCAACAGATCACCCCCGCATCCTGCTGGCCCATGGCTCAGTGCATGGCTTCGCGGCCGCTGATCTGGATGCTGATGACGACAACCCCAGCAGCGCCAACAATCGGCTGGAGCTCGATGCAGCCCTGCTGGATCAACTCGATTACGTGGCTCTTGGGGACTGGCATGGCCTTAAGCAGGTGAACAGCCGCACCTGGTACAGCGGCACACCGGAACCGGATCGCTTTCCCCGCACCGACGACTACCAAGGCGGGCAGGTGCTGAAGGTGCAGCTGCAGCGGGGCGGGGCGCCCGTGGTGGCAACCATCCCCACCGCTGCCCTCGACTGGCGACAGCTGAACGTTCAGCTCAACACAGCCGGCGACCTCGAACGGCTGGAGCGCCAGCTGGAGCCGTTGCTCCAAGCGGAACCAGGCCAGCAGTTGTTGTTGCTGGAGCAGTGCGGCAGCCTCAGCCTCCAAGCGCACCAACGCTATGAGCAGCTGCTCGAACGGCTGGAGGCGCAGCTGCTGCGGCTCAAGCGCCGCGGCCGCATTGAGCAGCAACCCGCACCCGAAGAACTAGAGCTGTTGCGACAACGGGCCGAGGATCCATTGATCGCCCGCGTGGCCGCAGAACTGCAGGCGGAACTCGAGCAAGCTGCAGCGGCCAACGCTGCTGAGCAGCGCCAGGTGTTGCAACTGGCGCTGGCTGAGCTGCAGCGCGCAACAGGAGCGGCCGAATGCGCCTGATCGCCTGCTCGCTGCAAAACGTGCGGCGCCATCGGGCCTTGGAGCTGGAGTTTGGCCGCCAGCTCACCTTGATCGCTGGCGCCAACGAGAGCGGCAAAAGCACCCTGGTGGAGGCCTTGCACAAGGCACTCTTCCTGCGGGCCACCGCCACCGGGCGCGGCGTGGAGGAGCTGCGCTCACGCCTGCATGCCGGCTTGCCGGAGGTGGAGATTCGCTTTGAAGCCGAAGCGGAAACCTGGCGGTTGCGCAAACGCTTTGCCGGCGCCAGTGGCACCTGCCAGCTGAGCAACGGCAGCGGGCTCGCCCTGAGCGGTGCAGAGGCGGAAGAGCAGCTGGCGCGGCTGCTGGGCTTTGAGGCCCCGGTGGAAGGGCGACGCATTGCCCAGCTTCCGGAACGCTGGGCGCACCTCTGGGTGCGCCAGGGCGAAGCAGGGCTCAACCCCTTCGGCGGCAACCAAGACCGCTACGACCACCAGCGGCTGGTGGAGCAGTTGCAGCTGCAGGGCAGCCAGAACCCTCTGGAATCGGGGCTGGATCGGCAGGTGATGGAGCAGATCCAGCAACAGGTGGCGGCGCTGTACACCGCCACGGGCAAGGTGAAGGCCGGATCGCCCCTGGCCGAAGCGCAGCGCCGCAGCCAGGAGGCCGCCGCCGCCCTGGCCCTGGCGCAGCAGCAGGTGAGCGATCTGGAAGCGGCCATGGAGCAGTGGCGCAGCATCAACGAACGCCTGGAGACGATCGAGCGCCAACAGCGACCGGCGCTGCAGCGGGAGCTGCAGCTGCAGCAACAAACTCAGCTGCTGCAGGCGCAACTAGATCCACTGCTGCAGCAGGAGAAAGAGCGCCAGCAACTGCTGTTGCAACAGCAGCAGGAGCACACGGAACTGCAACAGCTGCAGCAACAGCTCCAAAGCGAGCAGGCGCTGCAGGAGCAAGGCGACACCCTGCGGCAACAGCTGCAAACCCAAGCCCAACAGGCGCAACTGGCGGTGCAGGAGATAGCGCAGCGCCAGGAGCTGCTGCAGCGGTTGCTCGATCGGCACCAACTCAACGACGAAGCCCGGCAACTGCGCGAGCACCAACAGCAGCTCCAAGGGCTGCAAGACCAGGCCGAAACCCTCAAGCAACAACTCGCGGCACTTCCGGAGATCACGGCGGAGCAGGTGCGCCAGCTCCGCCAGGCTGAACAGGCCTTGGCCCAGGCAACGGCCCGCTGCGACGCGATGGCCGCTGGATTGGAGGTGGTGGCGGCCGACCAACCGATCCGCCTCAACGGCGAAGCGCTCACCCGCGGTGAGCGGCGCCGCCTTGAAAGCGCTGCGCAACTCGAGGTGGGCGCGGGTGTGCGCATTCAGATCAGCCCCGGCGGCGGCCAGGCGCTGCCGCAGGCACTGGAGCAACAGCAGCACTGCCGCCAGCAGCTGGAGCAGCTGCAGCTGCAGCTCCGGCTCAGCAACAGCGACCAGGCAGAAACGCTCGAACGGCAGCGCCAAGGGTTGGAGCGTGAACTCGCCAACCTGCGCCAGGCCGCCAAAGCGATTCCCTGGTCCGGCCTGCAACAACGGCTCGATCAACTCGCGCCGCGGCGCCAACAACTCAACAACAGCCTGGCGGGCCAAGGCCCCCTGCTCGAGGCCCTGGCCGAAGAGCTCGGGGTGAGCGAAGTCGGGGATCTCGATCCCACCCAGCTGCGCAACATCCAGGAGGCCCAACGCCAGCAGAACAGCGAGCACAGCCGCACTCTCGAGCGCTTTCAGCAGCAGCTGCGCAGCCTCGAGCAGAGCCAACGCAGCCGCCAAACCCAGCTGGAGCAGCGGCGCCAACGCAGCGGCCAGCTGGAGGGCTCACTGCAGGTGCTGGGGGAGCGCCTCCGGCAACTGAACAGCACCCAGCCCGTGAGCGCCGATCTCCAGGCCCAACAGCAGCAGCTGCAGGCCCTGCACCACGAACTCAGCCAACTGCACGCAGCACGGGGCAGGGGGGGCCAAGGCCAGGCGCCCGAGGATGCGGCGGCACAACTCGAAGCGCTCGATCTGGAGAAAGACCGGCTGCTGAGCCAGCGCGGCCAGACGCAACAGCGCACCCTGAGCCTGGGCGCCAGCAACCCCCTGGCCGAACTGGAGCAGCGGCAGGTGGCCTGGGAGGAAGCGGAGGCCGAACGCCATGCCCTCGAGCAGCGGGGCCAAGCCCTACGCCTGTTGCTGGATCGCTTTCACAGCGCCCAGAGCAACCTGGCCAACCGCTACAGCGATCCGCTGCGCGCCGCGATTGCGCCCTACCTGGCGGCGCTGGCCGATGCACCCCAGCAACCGCTCCTCGGCTTCGATCCGCAGCAGGGCTTCCACAACCTGCAACTGCGCCAAGGCGACGAAGCCTTCGCCTTTGAACGCCTCAGTGGCGGCATGCGGGAACAACTGGCAGCCACGGTGCGGCTGGCCATGGCCGAAGTGCTGAAGCCCGCCTACGCCGATGTATTGCCGTTGGTGTTCGATGATGCCTTTACCAATAGCGACCGGGAACGGCAGCTGGGCCTGCACAAAATGCTCGAGCGCGGGATGGAGCACGGGATCCAGATCGTGTTGCTCACCTGCCACCCGAGCGACTACACAGCGCTGTTGGGAGCAGACCAAAACCAGGCACAGACCATGCGAAAAGACCACCCCCCCGAACTGGTCGAGGGGATGGCTGGAGGAAGCAATCGGGTGATGGTGAGCCTGGACTAAGGCAGCAGGCTCAGGGGATCACTCTTCGTCTTCGTCGGTGCCGCCAACGGGGATCAAACGAATCTGCTTGCGGCCGAGCTTGATTTCAAACTCATCGCCGGGCTGCAGGTCGAGCATGGCGGTGTAAGCCTTACCAATCAACAGGTTGCCGTTGCCCTGCACGGTGGCCACATAGCTGAGCTTGCGACCGCCTTTGCCCACCTTGCTGGCACCGCCCAGCTCCACACCCTTGGCTTCAAGCAGGGCTTCATAGAAAGCGGTGAAGTTCAGGCGCTCACCACCGTCTTTCTTGGTGGACACATACCCACAGGAGCGAACGATCTCCGATTTACCCACATCACCGAGCTCCTTCACCTTAGCCAGCAGATCAGATCCAGTGAGCATTGCTTGGCAACAGAATGAACAACACAATCGCAACTTACAACATTGCGATCCCCACAGCCATCGGTTCAACCACCTACATCCCGCTGCACAACGAACCACAATGGAGTCCACATCCTGCCGAGGATCAGACATGTTCCGCCCGGTTCGTTGCCTGCAGGGCCAGGATCACGATGCTGTGGTGGAGATCTATCGCCAGGCGGTGCTGGGTTCCACCGCGGCGCTCTACAGCGCAGCACAGCAACAAGCCTGGGCAGAGCAGTGCCACACCCTGCGATTACAGCTGCACCAGGGCGAAGGATTTGTGGTGTGCGATCCACACGATCAACCCCAGGCGTTCAGCCTGCGCCATCCCAGCGATCGTGTTGCGCTCCTCTATTGCCATCCTGCCGCCCAGCGCCAGGGCTGCGGCCAGCGCTTGCTCGAAGCGATCGAACAACGCTCCCGGGCCCAAGCGATCGCCATGTTGCGCACCGAAGCCAGCCTGATCTCGAAACCATTGTTCGAGCGGTTGGGTTGGCAGGTGAGCTGGCGGGAGGAACTCCGCATCGGCGGGGTGAACTTCAAGCGTTTTCGCATGCACAAGCTCCTGGGCCAGGGATACTGAGCCGATGGCCGAAGCCCAGCTCCAGCAATTCCTCGAGAAAGTGCGCCAGCTCAATGCCTTTGTGGCCTTGAGCGAAGCCCAACCGGCTGTGCGGGATGCGCTGCGCGCTTGCGATCAACACCATGAAGTGGTGGCCCTGGCAGCCGAGCATGGCTTCGAGATTGGGCGCCGCTGGGGTGATCGCAGCACGGCGGCGCATGAAGCGGCATCGCGCCCCAATGATCAAGCCAACCTGTTCTCGAGCTCCTGCCCTGCACCAGGGGAAGAACGGGTGGATTGCCTGCAGCAAGGCCCTGGTTGGCGACTCGAGCGCATCCATTCCTGCCTGGCCAGCAGCCCCTCAGACGTCTGGTACGACCAACACGAGAGCGAGTGGGTAATGGTGCTGCGCGGGAGCGCCCAACTGCAATTCGAGGATGAAGCGCAACCGCGTGATTTGTGCGTGGGCGACAGCCTGCTGATCAGTCCTCACCGCCGTCACCGGGTTGTGTCGACAGATCCAGCTCCAGGGACTCTCTGGCTTGCTCTCTTCTGGTGGGCAGACGCCTGACATGGGATTGGCGAACCAGCCAATAGGCGCCTGCTAGCGACAACACCGCAAAGCCGAGACCGATCAGATCGGCAGGGTTCTTTTGCACACCGGGCGGCATCACGATCACCTTGCGAGCCACCGCCGTGAGCGCCGTCACCAACACCAGCTCGATCTGCACCACATGCTCCCGCATGTAGGCGGTGAGGTTCTGCAGCACTTCCAGCGCGATCAGGATCACCAACACCTGATCCAGCAGGCGAATCAAGCCCTCGCCCGTCCAATTGACATTGAGATCGAGGAGATCGCTGCCGAGGAAGAGGATGAGCTGCAGGCTGGCGACCACCAGCACAGCGGTGAGCACCACCGAGAGCACCTTGGCCAAGGCGCGCTCAAAGGCTGTGATCGCCCGCAGAAACGATCGGTCGTCAAACAAACGCATCAGGCCGCGGCTCAGTAGCTGAAGGGCCGGTATTGAGGCTTGGCGGGCGTATCACCAGGAGGGTTTACCACTTTGGTGTCGCAGGTGATGCTGCCGTCGGGCCCAGTCACGCAGTTCTGGGGTTCCACCTTCGTTTCGGGCCCCACATTGCTGCCGGGACCCCACAGAAAACTCTCCACCTGGGCCAGCGCCGGCAACTCCAGCCCCCCGATCACCAGACCCGCAAACAGCTTGAGGCCGAGGGTGGCCGGAGAGGCGAACAGACGAGGCAACGACATGACGGCGACGGAGCGTGCCCCCACTCTGACGTGTCTCCGCGGGAGCGTCAGGCCTCGCCGGCATCGAGCCGGATTTCCTGAAGCAACAGATCAAGCTGCCCGAGGGAGTCATCGAGGGACAGCGGTGGCTGATCCTCTCCCTCCAATCCCTGGTCTTCGCCCTGCCAGAGCGCTTCGATCTCACACAGGCGTTGCGCCAGACCGGTGAGCCCATCGCGGCTGTGCACCCGCGCCAGTTCATCGAGGAGCACAGGCATTCGGATCGAACTGGCCCGCAGCGCCCGGCGCAGATCAGATTGAGTCCGGCCGCTGTGACGCAGCCAATCCTTCAGGAACGTCTGGAGGTCATCCAGCTGCTCGGCGGTGAGCACGGCCATCAGCGTCCGAGGGGAAACCAGCGATCCAGTTTGCGCTGCGCCCGCAACCGAATCGTGTCGTTGATGTGGGTGCTGCACAAGCCCAGCAGGGCGGTGAGGGCCACCAGGTCATCGCTGAAGCCGGCGGCCGGAATGAAATCAGGAATCAAATCCAGCGGCAGCAGCAGGTAGGTGAGGGCCGCGAGCATCGTGAGCCTCACCTGCGGTGGGGTGTTGGCATCGAGCAGCAACTCGAGGCACTCGAGCGCGGGGCGGGCAAGGGTTCGGCCCGCACGGCGCAGCAAGCGCCGCAACGCCCCCTCATCCACTTCGGTGCTGCCGAGCACCTCGGCGTCAACAACGTGGGTGGACTTGGCCGTCACGGGCAAAACCTCAGGGGACCAACCCATCCATCATGGGGCGCCAACCTCGACCAAGCCGGCCTGGATACCCGCCTTACGCAATTTGCGCAGGGCCCGTTGCACCACCTGGCGGCAATACTCACGGCTGCAACCCAGCAGGCGCGCCACCTCCGCCAGGGTGCGCCATTCATGGCTCCCATCGAGGCCAAAGCGCAACATCACCACCGTGCGCTCCTTGGGCGTGAGGTTGGATTGATCCAACAACTTCCACACCGCCGCATTGCGCTCCGCCAGCTCGCAGCGCTCCATCGGCGGCAGATCCTCGCTCGGGAGCACATCCACCAGCTCCGTGGGATCGGATTTCGACTTCACCACCCCCTGCAAACTCACCGTGACGCTGCGCAGCTCACACCCCAGCAGATCTTCCACCTCCTGAAGGGGAAGATCCATCGCCGCTGAGAGCTGTTTCGGCGATGGCTGGCTGCCATGGCGCTGCAGCAGACGGGCCTTGGCGGCGCGCAGGCGCGTGAGCTTCTCATTCACATTTACGGGAATGCGAATGGTGCGGCTCTGGGTGGAGAGGGCACGGTTAAGCCCCTGGCGAATCCACCAATAGGCATAGGTGCTGAAGCGATGGCCGCGGGTGGGGTCGTATTTCTCCACGGCCCGGGTGAGGCCCAGGGTGCCCTCCTGGATCAGGTCGAGCAGATCCAGGCCCTTGCCCTGATAGCGCTTGGCCAGATTCACCACCAGGCGCAGGTTGGCGGTGATCATCTGATCCTTGGCGCGCTCACCCACTCGCATCGTGCGCTTTTCGATGTCGTTGTAGGAGCAGGCTTCTCCCACACCGCCAGCGCTGTGGCAACGCTCGTGCAGCGCCACCATGGCCTGCACCTTTCGGCCCAGCATCAACTCCTGTTCAGGAGTGAGTAACTGATGGCGGCCGATTTCGCCGAGGAAGGCACTCAGAGAGCTGGCCATGCAGGGTTCTATCCACTGAATTGAACCTAGAAGCTTTTTCGCTCAACGAGGAAAGCAACCAAAAGGCTTCCAGGTTTCAACTTTGCTTCCCAAGTTGCACACCACTAACGAAACAGATCCACATCAAAAGCGGAAGTTTTCCGGTGCAAACTGCCCCAGGCGCAACACACGCCATCACCATGGGCGCCAACGGGAACACCTCGGGATCACCCCCTAGCGGCGAAGAAGCCCGCTACGGTCTTGCCTTCGTGTCAGCCCCACCCCATGACCGCCGTTGCGGCCCTGCTCGCCGAGCTCCCCAGCGATGTGCTGCCCAGAGCTGGTGTGGCCTACGTCCACTACCTGAGCTTCATGCTCTGCTTCGGCGCCCTGGTGCTTGAGCGGCGACTGATTCGCCCCAACCCCAGCAAGCAAGACACCACCTTGATGGTGATCACCGATGTGGTGTACGGCATGGCGGCTCTGGCCCTGCTGGTGAGCGGCATCTTGCGGGTGATGTATTTCGGCCAGGGCGGCAGCTTCTACACCGAAAATCCTCTCTTCTGGTGGAAGGTTGGCCTCTATCTGAGCGTGGGAGGCCTGTCGCTCTACCCCACCATCACCTACATCCTCTGGGCGATTCCGCTGCGCAAAGGCGAGTTGCCCCAGGTGAGTGAAGCCCTCGCCAACCGCCTGGCCTGGATTCTCAATATTGAACTCGTGGGCTTTGCCCTGATTCCCCTGCTGGCCACCTTGATGGCCCGCGGTGTGGGGCTGCCCGGCAGCATCGGCGGCTGAGCCCTGGTGGAGCTGCCAGCACCACCATCCACAGCCTGCGCGGTCGCGGCAGAGATCCGGCCCTGGAGTGCGGCGAACGGTTCTGCTCCAGAGCCTCCCCCAGCGGCTGAGCCGTCGCTGCCCGACTACCGCCATCGGCTCAAACCCACCCCGGCCGGCTGGCCGATCCGCCAGCACTGGTGCGTTTGGGTGGAGCCGGTGCGCGACGGCGGGCCCACCGGCATCTGGGAGCAGCGCTGGCACGCGGCGGTGAGCGAGGCCGTGATCACCTGGCAACAGCACCTGCCGATCACGCTGGTGCAGCAGCCGGAGCGTGCTCAGGTGCTGGTGGAGCGGCGGCGGCCTCCCCGGCTCAACAACCGCGCCAGCCACGGCCGCGCCGTGCTCGAGCTCCTGGAGGTGCGGCGCGCCGGCCTCTGGGAACTCGAGCCCAAAGTCACTGTCTTGATCAGTCCAGGCCAAGCCCAAACGGCGATTCAGGCCACGGCCCTACATGAGCTGGGCCATGCCTTTGGCCTCTGGGGCCACAGCGATCAAGCCGGCGATGCCATGGCTGTTCACCCCACCGCAACGCCCATCCTGGAGCTGAGCCCCCGCGACCAGCGCACCCTGCGTTGGCTGCAACAGCAGCCCGGCCTGCAGCCACCCACTGCTCCATGAGCCAGCCCAAGCGCACGATCTCGGATCTGTTCCTGCGCCGGCCGGTGCTGAGCCTGGTGCTCAGCGCCCTGCTGCTGTTGATGGGAGCCCTCAGCTTGTTGCAGCTGCAGGTGGAGAACCTGCCGCCGATCGCCCCAGGGCGCGTGAGTGTGAGCAGCAGCTACCCCGGCGGCAGCCCTGAGGTGGTGGAGCAGGGGGTCACCGCCCTGCTGGAACGCCAGCTCAACGGGCTCGAGCGGCTCGACACGATCCGCTCCACCAGCACCTCTGGCAGCAGCAGCATCAGCCTCAGCTTCCGCGGCGGCGCCCCAGAGCTCAATCAGGTGAACGCCCAGAACGAAGTGAGCCAGGTGCTGCGCCAACTGCCGGCCCAGGTGGCGCGGCTAGGGGTGCAGGTGCGCCGCAGCTCCGACGACCTGCTGATGGTGCTCAGCTTCAGCGCCGAACGAGGCCGCTACAGCGATCTCTTCCTCAGTGGCTGGGTGAACCAGGTGGTGAAAGAGCGGCTGCAGCGGGTGGAAGGCGTGGGCAACGTGACCCTCTTCGGTGGCAGTCCCCTGGCCTTCCGCCTTTGGCTCAACCCGGCGGCGCTGTTGGAGCGCCAGCTCACCATCAACGATGTGCGCCAGGCACTGGAAGCCCAGAACGTGTTGGCCGCCCTGGGCCAGGTGGGTGATGAACCGGTGCCCCCGGGGCAGGCCACCTCCCTGCCCTTGCAGATGGAAGGCCGACTTCGCAGCCCCGAAACCCTCGAGCAGCTGGTGGTGGGGCGTGGGCCCGATGGGGGTGTGGTGCTGCTGCGCGATATCGGGCGGGTGAGCCTGGGCAGCGAGAGCTACGGCAACGTGGCCACCAACCTCAAGGGTGATCCCACCGTTGCGCTGGGGGTATTCCAGCGCGATGGCAGCAACGCCCTGCAAGTGAGTGAAGCGGTGGAGCGGGCCCTGGCCGAACTGGAGCCGCGCTTCCCTCCGGGGATGGATCTGCAGCTGATCGTGAATGAGGCCGATACGGTGCGCCAGAGCATTGGCGAAGCCGCCGGCAGCCTGCGGGATGCCGTGCTGCTGGTGTTCCTGGCCCTGCTGCTGGGGCTGGGCAACAGCCGCCTGGCCCTCATCAGCGCCCTGGCGGTGCCGGTATCCCTGCTGGGTTCGATCACCCTCATCAACCTGAGCGGCACCTCGATCAACACCCTCAGCCTGTTTGGCATGGTGCTGGCCTCGGGGCTGGTGGTCGACGACGCCATCGTGGTGAGCGAAGACATCGGTCGCCGCCTCGAGCAAGGTGCTTCCCCACGCGCGGCCGCCCGCGCTGCCATGGCCGAACTGGGCGGGGCCGTGGTGGCCACATCCCTGGTGCTGCTGGTGGTGTTCCTGCCGGTGCTGGGCATGCAGGGCAGCGTGGGCCGGCTCTACGCCCCGATTGCGATCACGATCGGCGCCACGATCGTGGTGTCCACGTTCAACGCCATCAGCTTCACGCCGGTGGCCGCCAGCCGCATCCTCCATGCCGAGCAGCGCGAACCCGCCTGGCTGCTGCGCTGGATCGATCCCCCGCGCCGCTGGCTGGAAGGGCTCGAGCAGCCCTACGGGCGCTGGCTGGAACGGAGCTTGCAGCACCGCGGCCGCATGCTCACCGCCCTCGCCTTGGGCCTGGTGCTCACAGCCGCTGGCCTGAGCCTGCGGCCAAGCGCCTTTATTCCCCAGGAAGACAACGGCCAACTGCGCGGCGTGGTGGTGTTGCCGGAGGGATCTTCGCTGCAACGCACCCAGGGGGTGATGGAGCAAGTGCGCAGCACCCTGGCGGAGGAGCCAGCCCTGCGCAGCGCCAACTTCTATGCCGGCCGTTCCTTTGGCGACAGCAGCCCCAACAAGGGCATCTTTTTTGTGCGCCTTTATCCCATCGGCCAACGCGGTGAGGGGGGACCCTCCACCGCCGATGTGGCGCAGCGGCTCAACCGCCAACTGATGCAGCGCGTGCAAGGGGCGGTGGTGATGCTGAGCGAAGCGCCCACGGTGCGGGGCTTCAGCAGCGAAGGCGGCCTGCAACTGGAATTGCTCGACACCAGCAACGGCCAGCTCAACATTCAGCAGTTCGCTCAGCAGGTGCAGCGCTTCATCCAGGCTGCCAACGCCAGCGGCCAGTTCACCCGGGTCTCGACCCGCTTCAATGCCGATTCACCGGTGTTGCGCCTCGAGCCTGATCGTCTCCAGCTGGCTTCGTTGGCGGTGGATCTCGATGAACTGGTCGACACCCTCCAGGCCAGCTTCGGCAGCGCCTATGTGAACGACAGCTTTGAAGGCGATCAGGTGCGCCGCGTGATCGTGCAGCTGGAGGGTCAGGGGCGCCGCGACGTGAACGATGTGCTTGCTCTGCAGGTGCGCAACCGCAGCGGCCAGCTGATCCCGATCGGCCAGCTCGTGCAGGTGGTGCCCTCCACCGGACCGAGCGTGATCAACCACAGCCGCCTGGTGCGTTCCATCACGGTGCAGGCCCTGCCGGCCCCGGGTGTGAGCACCGGCCAGGCCATGGCCACCCTCGAGCAGATCCAGCGCCAGCAGGGCAACAGCACGGTGGAGCTGGAGTGGGCTGGCCTGGCCCGCGAAGAGCGGCAGGCCGGCGGCGGCAGCATCCGGGCCTTTGCCCTGGCGGTGCTGGTGATGGGGTTGCTCCTCGGGGCCCTCTACGAAAACCTGCTCGATCCCTTGATCATCCTGATCACTGTTCCCCTAGCCCTGCTGGGGGCGCTGGTGGGGCTGATCCTGCGCGGCTTGCCACTGGATGTGTATGGCCAGATGGGGCTCTTGGTGCTGGTGGCCCTCGCCGCCAAAAACGGCATCTTGATCGTGGAATTCGCCAATCAACGCCTCCGGGAAGGCCTGCCCCTGGATGCCGCCATCCGCGAGGCCTCCATCAGCCGTCTGCGCCCGATCCTGCTCACCGCCATCTCCTCGCTGGCGGGCTTTCTGCCCTTGCTGTTGGCGAGCGGTGCGAGCGCCAGCAGCCGCATCAGCATCGGCACGGTGGTGTTTTCCGGCCTGCTGGTGGCCACAGGCTTGAGCCTGTTTGTGGTGCCTGGTGTCTACCGCGTGATCAAGGGGTGGGAGCTGGCACGGCCACGGCGCCAGCTGCATGGAGGGCAGCATGGCTAAAGCCTGGAGCCCGGTGATGCCGAGCGGCCTGAACCTGCTGATCGGCGCTGCGGTGATAGCTCAGCTGGTGGTGGGCTGCAGCGGTCGCCCCAGCGCCCGGCCACCGGTGCGGGTGCAGGCCGAACGTCCCCGCCAGGAAGCCTTTGTGCGCAGCCTCGACACGGTGAGCACCCTGGAAGCCACCGACGAAATCGAATTGGCCTCCCAGGCCGGAGGCCGGGTGCAAAGCGTGTTGGTGCAAGGGGGCCAGAGCGTGAACGCCGGCCAGCTGCTGGTGGTGCTCGACCAGACCCAGCTCCGCGCTGATGTGGCCGCCCTCAAGGCCGCGGCCGAAACCGATGCGATCACCTACCAGCGCTTCAGCAGCCTGGTGAGCAAAGGCGCGGCCACGGCCCTGGAACGCGATGAAAAACGCTCCAAGGCCATCGGATCCCAAGAGGCGCTGCGCGCCAAGCAGGCCGACCTCGCTTACAAGGACGTGCGCGCCCCGATCAGCGGCGTGATGGGGGATGTGAGCATCAAAGCCGGCGATGTGGTTCAGGCCGGCACCCCCTTCAGCCGCATCATCCGCAACGACCGACTGCAGGCCCGCATCGACATCCCGGCAAACCAGGCCAATGCCGTGGCCAAGGGGCAGCGGGTGCAACTCCTCGACGGCATCAACCCACGCCCATTGGCGGAGGGGCGGATCAACCTTCTCGATCCAGGGGTGAACAACGCCTCCCAAACCTTGCTGGCCAAGGCCTCGATCACCAACCCGCAGGGGCTGCTGCGCAATGGCCAGCGCCTGCGCACGCGGGTGATCCTCGGGGCCGAACGCCAGCTGGCCGTGCCCTTCAGCGCCGTCACCCGCAGCTTCGGCCAGAGCTTCGTATTTGTGGTGGGCACACTGCAAGACCTGGAGCGCGACCCAGGCAAAGCCAACCTGGACGCCCTGCGCCGGCTGCCCAAGGGGACGCTGCTGGCCCTGCAGAAGCCTGTAAACCTGGGCCCCCTGCAGGGCGACCACTACCCGGTGCTCTCCGGCCTAAGCGCCAACGACCGGGTGATCCTCAGCGGCAGCCTGGGCCTGCGCCACGGCAGCCCGATCCAGCTCACCCGCTAACTCACTCGCGCCGCGGTGCGCCGCGCCGCTGGGCGAGCACCTGCTGCACCTCGCGCCAGCTCACACCGTGATGGGCCAGGGCTACCTGCAGGTGAAACACGATGTCAGCAGCCTCGCCGGCGATCTCGGCGGGATTGTTGTCTTTGCAGGCCATCACGAATTCGGCACTCTCCTCGCCGATCTTCTTGAGGATGCGGTTGTCGCCCCCCTCCAGCAGCTTGTTGGTGTAGCTGCCGGGTTCGGGTTGATCCCGGCGCCCCTCAATCACCCGCATCAGCTCCGTGCACACATCGGCCGGAGGGGGGGCAGCTGCGGCACCGCCGGCCGTCGCGACCGGACCCTCGTCGTAGAAGCAGCTGCGAGCGCCGGTATGGCAGGCCACATCGCCGGTCTGCTCGATCGTGAGCAGCAGCACGTCGGCATCGCAGTCGTACCGGAGGCCGCGCAGGCGCTGGATGTGGCCGCTGGTGGCGCCCTTGTGCCACAACTCCTGGCGGGAACGGCTCCAGTAGTGCACCTCACCGCTGCTGAGACTGCGCTCGATCGCCTCGCGGTTCATCCAGGCCACCATCAGCACGGCGCCATCGAGCCAGTCCTGCGCCACGGCGGGAATCAGGCCGGCGTCGTTAAAACGAAGGGAACCGATCAGGGCCGGATCCGGAAGCTGAAAGGATGCCTGCAAGGGCTGCCGATCCATCTCACCCGATCCTCCCGCAACACCGATTCACCCCTCAACACGCCAGGGAATGAGCGCCGCCTTCAGCTGCACGAAAACCTTCAGCGGTTTCCCGTGCTGTCACCGCCAATGGCGCCATGGCGGCCATTGCCGCTACGTGCACGGCTACAGCCGCAGCTTCACCTGCTGGTTCAGAGCCAGCGAGCTCGATCAGAACGGGTTTGTGGTGGATTTCTCCAGCCTGGGGGCCCTGCAAACCCAACTGGCCCACCAGTTCGACCACACCTTTCTGGTGAATGCCGACGATCCCCTGCTGGAGCAGTGGCAGGCGCTGCACGAGCAGGGAGCTCTCGACCTCAGGGTGATGGACAACGTGGGCATGGAAGCCAGCGCCCAGCTGGTGTGGACCTGGGCCAACCAACTGCTGCTCGGCCGCGACAGCGGTCGCAGCTGCTGCTGGAAGGTGGAAGCCCGCGAGAACGAGAAAAACGCCGCCTGCTTTGAAGCCACGCCGGAGTGGTTTAACGCCGCCCCAGCCGGACGCTGAACAGGCGCAAGGAGATCAGCACGCCATCAGATCAAAGCGATCCGCATTCATCACCTTCACCCAGGCGGCCACGAAATCAGCCACGAACCGCTGGGCCCCGTCGCTCTGGGCATACACCTCAGCGATGGCGCGCAGCTGAGAGTTGGAGCCGAACACCAGATCCACTCGGGTGGCGGTCCAGCGCTGGGCGCCGCTGCTGCGGTCGGAGCCAACGAACACCTCGCCATGCTCATCGGTTGGCTCCCAGGTGGTGGCCATATCGAGCAGGTTCACGAAGAAATCCGTGCTCAGAACGCCGATCCGCTCGGTGAACACGCCATGGCGCACCCCGTCGGTGTTAGCGCCAAGCACGCGCAAGCCACCCACGAGCACAGTCATCTCCGGAGCGCTCAGGCCCAGTAGCTGGGCGCGATCCACCAACAGGTGTTCAGCGGTCACGCGCATCGACCCCTTCTGCCAGTTGCGGAAGCCGTCAGCCTGAGGCTCCATCACGGCGAAGGAGGCGATGTCGGTCTGCTCCTGGCTGGCATCCATCCGCCCGGGCGTGAACGGCACCTCAAGCGGATGGCCAGCCGCCGCCGCTGCCTGCTCCACAGCCACGCTGCCGGCCAGCACGATCAGGTCGGCCAACGACACGCGCATGTCCCCCTGGCGGGAGTCGTTGAAGGCCTGCTGGATGCTCTCCAGATAGCCGATCACCCTCTGCAACTGCTGCGGCTGGTTAACCGCCCAGGCACTCTGGGGCGCGAGACGCACCCGGCCACCGTTGGCGCCACCGCGTTTGTCGGAGCCGCGGAAGGTGGATGCCGAAGCCCAGGCGGTCGCCACCAGCTCAGACACGCTGAGGCCGCTGCGCTGAATGCGCTGCTTGAGATCAGCGATGGCCGGCTCATCCACCACCGGATGATCCAGAGGTGGGATTGGGTCTTGCCAGATCAGCTCCTCAGCAGGTGCCTCTGGGCCCAGGTAGAGGCTGCGGGGCCCCATATCGCGGTGGGTGAGCTTGAACCAGGCGCGGGCAAAGGCCTCGGCGAAGGCGTCGGGGTTTTGATGGAAATGGCGCGAGATCGGCTCGTAAATCGGATCAAACCGCAGCGAAAGATCCGCTGTGGTCATCATCGGCGGATGCTTGAGGCCAGGGCGGTGTGCATCGGGGATGAGGTGCTCCTCGCGGCAATCTTTCGCCTGCCACTGCCAGGCACCGGCAGGGCTCTTGATCAGCTCCCACTCGTAACCGAAGAGCATGTCGAAGTAGCCCATATCCCAGCGGGTGGGGTGAGGTTTCCAGGCCCCTTCAATACCGCTGGTGGTGGTATCGGCCCCCTTGCCGCTGCCATGGCTGTTGTGCCAGCCCAGGCCCATCTCCTGCAGCGGGGCGCCTTCTGGAGCGGGCCCCACCAAAGCCTCGGGACCAGCGCCATGGGCTTTACCGAAGGTGTGGCCGCCCGCGGTGAGGGCCACGGTCTCCTCGTCGTTCATCGCCATCCGAGCGAAGGTCTCGCGCACATCGCGGCCTGAGGCCACGGGATCAGGTTCCCCGTTGGGACCCTCTGGGTTCACGTAGATCAAACCCATCTGCACGGCCGCCAGCGGGTTCTCCAGCTGGCGGCCGTCGCTGTAGCGCTCATCGCCCAGCCAGGTGCGCTCATTCCCCCAGTAGATGTCCTCCTCGGGCTGCCAGATATCGGCGCGGCCGCCAGCGAAGCCATAGGTCTTGAGCCCCATGGATTCGAGGGCACTCGTGCCGGCCAGGATGATCAGATCAGCCCAAGAGATGCGGTTGCCGTACTTCTGCTTGATCGGCCAAAGCAGGCGGCGAGCTTTATCCAGATTGCCGTTGTCCGGCCAGCTGTTGATCGGAGCGAAGCGCTGATTGCCTGTGCCCCCACCACCACGACCATCGGCGGTGCGGTAGGTGCCGGCGCTGTGCCAGGCCATACGGATGAACAGGCCGCCGTAATGCCCCCAGTCGGCCGGCCACCACTCCTGCGAATCGGTCATCAGAGCGAGCAGATCCCGCTTGAGGGAGCGATAGTCGAGTTGCTGAAAAGCTTGGCGGTAGCTGAAGGCGTCTCCGAGTGGATTGGAGGCCGGATGGTGTTGGTGCAGGATCGCGAGATTCACCTGCTGAGGCCACCAGTCCCGCGGGGAGGGACCACGACCGGCCACCGGCATCACCGCGGAGCCGTGGCCGCTGAAGGGGTACTTGCCGAGTTCGGTCATCGCAGTCGCTGCGGGGCGTGGGCACTGGCCGGAAGCTAGGGATGGCAGCTCAGGGCGACAGCGTTTCTGCGACCGCTGTTACACGAACCCGGGCACGCCGATCCGGTCGCATAGACAACAGACGGGTCTCGGGAGTCGTAACTTAAGATTCGCTTCACTTTTGTGACGCGGACGTTCATCCCGCGGAAGCCTGTTGCCCATCGCCCTTCTGTTGCCCGCCCTGCAGTTGCTCCACCCCATGCCAGGGGTGATCACCCAGGGAGTGCGCGAAGGGCATCCCGCCATCGACATCGCCTGCATCACGGGCACGCCTGTGCGGGCGGCTCACGATGGCGAGGGCAGCGTGCGCCGCAGCCGCACCCACGGCACCACCTTTGAGCTGCGCGGCTCCGATGGCCTGGAAACCAGCTACAGCCATCTGCACACCGCCATGCCCGCCGGTTTCTACAAACGGGGAGACCAGATCGGAACCTGCGGCAACACCGGCATCTGGAGCAGCGGCCCGCATCTGCACTTCGAATCCAACCGCCCCCAGCTGCTGGGATCCCTCAGCACCGATGAGGAGCCTGTGCCTAACGGCCTTGTGGAGCCGAACGCACCGGTGGCCACCGGCGGTTCACCCAATGCCCTCACACCGAGGCCATGATGGGCCGCTGAACCCAGCCACACCCGTGGCCCATCCTCGTTGAACAGGCTGGCCACGATCTGGGCCATCTTTCAGGGGTTGCTGCTGGAGGCCCTGCCCTTTCTGCTGATCGGTGTACTGATCGCAGGCCTGGCGCGCTGGCTTGCCCCAGGCGGCCGCTGGCTGCAGCGCCTCCCCCGCCGACCCCTGCTGGCCCCGCTCACCGGCGCAGCCCTGGGCTTTGCCCTGCCGGCCTGTGAATGCGGCAATGTGCCGGTGGCGCGGCGCCTGCTTGCCGGGGGTGCCCCCCTGGGCTCAGCCCTGGGGTTTCTGTTCGCCGCACCGGTGCTCAACCCGATCGTGCTGGCCAGCACCTGGGCGGCTTTTCCGGATCAACCCTGGCTGCTGGCGGCCCGTCCCTTGGCAGCTCTGCTGGTGGCCCTGGCCCTCTCAGCCCTGTTGCAGCAGCTACCGGAAGTGGCTCTGCTGGAGCCGGCGCTGCTGGAGGAGCGGCGCTTGAGCCAGCCCCTCGACCAGGTGGGGCTGCTGGAACGGCGCAGTGGCCTGGTGGGAAGCGTGGCCCCGATGCCACCTGCCCCAGCGGAGCGTCCCAGCCTGGCCAGCGTGCTGGATCACAGCAGCCGCGAGTTTCTGGATCTGGCGGGGCTGTTGGTGCTGGGCTGTGCGATCGCCGCCGTGGTGCAAACCCTGCTGCCGCGCACCTGGCTGCTGGCAGTTGGAGGAGCCCCCACCCTCTCGGTGTTGAGCCTGATGCTGATGGCGGTGGTGGTGTCGGTGTGCTCCAGCGTGGATGCCTTCCTCGCCCTGGGTTTCGCAGCCCAGATCACCCCTGGCGCCCTGCTCGCTTTTCTGGTGCTGGGGCCTGTGGTCGACCTGAAGCTGCTGGGCCTATTCGGGGTGGTGCTTCGGCCCCGCGCCATCGCACTCACCGCCGCTGGCGCCTGCGTTGTTGTGTTGTTGATCGGCCAATGGGTGAATCTCTGGCTGCTGTGATCCGTCCAATCACCCTGGCGCTCTGGGGCGCGGTGCTGCTCTGGAGCACCCTCTCTGGTCGCCTGGATCTGCTCTTGCGCGGTGTGTTCCACCCACTGGTGGGCCTCAGCGGTGTCGCCCTGCTCGCTCTGGCGCTGCAACAGGTGCTGAGGGGCCGGCAGGACCAGCGCTGGAACCGCGGTTGGGCCTTGAGTGCACTGCTGGCGATCGCCGTGCTGGCCATGCCGCCCAATCCATCCTTCAGCGATCTGGCCGCCAACCGCAACAGCGATCTCGGTGAGGCCGTTGAGCTCGATTTCCTCCTGCCACCCAGCCAACGGAGCCTCACCGACTGGGTGCGGCTGCTACGCAGCCAGCCCGACCCAGCCCTCTACGCAGGCGATCCAGTGAGGATTAGCGGTTTCGTGCTGACACAACCCGACGGGCCGCCCCAACTGGGACGGCTGCTCGTGCGCTGCTGCCTGGCGGATGCCACTCCCATTGGCCTTCCCGTGCGCTGGCCCGCCGGAGCTACACCCCCCGCAGATCAGTGGCTGGCAGTGGAGGGAACCATGGGTGTGGAGACCATCGCCGGACAACCGCGCAGCGTGGTGCTCCCCAGCCGGATCCGTCCGATTCCACGGCCCGCGCGGCCGCTGGAACCATGAAGCCCCTCCCGTTGCTGCTGGCCGGTGGAGTGCTGTTGGCAGCCCTGCAGCAACAGCTCCTGCTGCGCCGCCCGCCTCGGCTGCTGGACCTGGTCTCCAGCTCGGCCAGCTCCGGCCCGGCGGCGCTGTCGCTGCGATTCAGCCGCCCGATGAATCGGGCCAGCCTGGCGGCGCTGAGCAGCTTGAATCCCACCGCTCCCCATCAGTGGTTGGGATCGGGAGATGCCCTGCGGCTGCTGCTCACGTCGCAGCAGCCGATCCACAGCGCCATGGCCCTGGTGATCCGCGGCCGGGATCAACGCGGTTTAACCCTGCCGCCGCAGCGCTGGCGCTGGGATCCCCGGCCCAGGCTGCTGGCGGTGGTGCCCGTAGATCAGGGTGAACAACTGCAGCTGCAGCAACGCGATGGCCGCTGGCAACCGCTCACCCCAGTGCTGGAGCAGATCACGGCCGTGCAGCCCCTGGGGAATGGCACGGGGATCGCCCTCACCACCCGGGAAGCCGAGGGCGAACGGCTGTGGTTGCTGCCGCTCCAACAAAGCGCCCTGCAGCCTCAGACGGCGGCGAAACCCGAAGCTGTTCAAGCCGGGCGCCTGCAGGCCCTGTTGCCGGAGCCATTGATCTTTGCGCACCTGAGCAGCAACCGCCGCGGCGATCTGTTGGTGCAATGGAGCGCCCGCGCCCTGGGGCGCTCGATCACCAGCTTCTGGGCCGAAGGCCAACAGAGCGCCCGGCCAGAGCAGCTCAACCTGGAGGCCTCGGGGCCGATGCAGCTCCTACCCGAGGGTGCCGCCCTCGTGGTGCCGGAGATCGAAGGCCTCAGTTTGCGCAACCTGCCGGGCAAGCCCCAGCGGCGGCAGCTCCTGCCGGGCAGCCGCGATCTGAGCAGTTTCTGCCCCGTGAGCGGCCGTGCCCTGCTGGTGCGGCACTGGCCTGATTTCCGCCGCTCCCTGGAACTGGTGGAGCCCGGCTTGGCGCCCAGGCAGCTGTGGCTCGGCCAAGACGCTGTACTCAGCAGCGCCTGTGACCGCGGTGGGGAACGGGTGTGGCTGCTGCTGAGTCATTGGCGCAATGCCCAGCACACCCGACTGCTGGAACTCAACCGTCAGGGGCAGATCGTGCGTGAACGGGATCTGAGCGGCTGGGAGGTGGAGCCGGGCGTGCCGATGGCCTACGACCCCACCCGCCAACAGCTGCTGCTCACCCTTCGGCCGCAGGGTCACCCAGAGGCCCAGCCGGTGCTGATTCCCGTGCGGGATCTCACGCTGCAACCGGTGCAGAAGGGTGTGCGCCAAAGCCTGTGGCTACCGCCTGGCTAGCTGCAACGGCAAGAGCAGCAGACACAACACACCGATCAAGGGACCCGGCGGCAGGTTCACCCAGGGCTGAATGGATAGCGCCAAGCCACCGCCGCTCAGCAGTGTTCCAAGCAGCGCTGAACGCCACAGGGCCTGGCGCAGGCTGCTGGCTCCCGGCAGGGCCAGCAGCGCCGGAGCGGCCATCAGGCCGATCACCAGCACCACCCCAACGGCCGTCATCGCACTCACCACGGTGAAGGCTGTCACCAACGTGAGCAGCAAGCGCAGGCGCCGCACCGGCAAGCCAGCGCTGGTGGCACCCAGGGGGTCCACCCCTAGATACACGTAGTGGTGGTAGCGCCAGGCCAGCAGCAGCAGCATGGCCAGCAGAGCCAGCAGGCTGCGGGCCAGATCAGTGGGTCCTGCAGCCAGCAGATCGCCGAACAGCACCGCTTCGAGATCCACGCGGATGCCCAGCAGGGGGATGAGCAACACCCCTAGCCCAAGAAAGCCCGCCAATACGGTGTTCAGCACCGCCTCATCACCGGGCTGACCAGGGCGCGCCGTGGCGCTGAAGCGCTCCGCCAGCAGGGCACCCGCCAGACCGCTGATCACACCCCCCACACCCGGATCGATGCGCAGGGCCACCGCCAGGGCCAGCCCGGGAAGCACCGCGTGCGACACGAGATTGACCAGGAACAAGCGTCGCTGCACCAGCAACAGCGTGCCGGCGAGTGGGCAGAGCCCCCCCACTACCAACGCCACCGCGAGCGGCAGCAGCCACCACACCTGCTCCATAGGATCAGGGCCCCTGCCCCGCTGGTTCGGCCATGCCCTCCCAGGTTGCCGCCTCAGGTGATCGCCAGCTGCTGCTGCTGGAGCAACTGAAGCTGGCCGATCGGGAACTCTCCGGCCAGGATCTCCACGCCCTGCTGCGCCAGGGCCCCCAATCCATGGGCCTGGCCACGGTGTACCGGCACCTGCGGCAACTGCAGCAGCAGGGGCTCGTGCGCTGTCGCCACCTCCCCAGCGGCGAGGCCTTGTTTGCGCCGGTGGAGCGCGATGAACACCACCTCACCTGCGTGGATTGCGGCACCACGCTGGTGCTGGAGCAGTGCCCCATGCACAACGTGCAATTGCACGGCGATCAAGCCGAAGGCTTTCAGTTGCTGTTCCACACCCTGGAGTTTTTCGGCTTGTGCCGCAACTGCCAGGCGCGCCAGAGCGCCTAACCGCAGCAGTGATTGCCCACCCGCAGATCGCCCAGGGCCTGGCGAACCTGCTGGGGCGTGCCATCCGCCAGAAGCTGGCGATCGAGCACGAGTACGCGGTCGTAGGCATCGAGATCGCGCCCCCAGTCGTGACTGCTCACCAACAAGGTGAGGCCGGCATCACTGAGTTGCCGCATCACCCGCAGCAACTCTGTGCGCGAGGGCGGATCAATGGCGGCGCAGGGTTCATCCAGCAAGAGCACCCGCGCGGGTTGCACCAGGGTGCGCGCCAGCAGAGCGCGCTGCTGCTGACCGCCCGAGAGTTGATCCAGGCGGCGCCGCGCCAGACCCACCAGCCCGACCCGTTGCAGCGCTGCTTCCACATCACAACAACCGGGCCGCTGGGCCGCCAGCCGCCCAAGTGCCACGAGCTCCCTCACGGTGATCGGGAAACTCCAGGCGATCTCCCCGCGTTGAGGCATCAGGGCCAACTGCTGCCGCGCCAGCGCCGGGGTGAGCGGGCTTCCCTCCCAAGTGATCGAACCCTCCGAGAGGCTCAGCTGCCCCTCGAGGGCCTGCAACAGCGTGCTCTTCCCCGCCCCATTGGGTCCCACCAGAGCGGTGAGGCTGCCCGGCGGCAGGGTGAAGGACAACTGATCCAGCACCAGCTCCGGCCCGCGGCGCACACACAGCTGATCAACGCTGAGCACCGCAGCAGGCGTCACTCATTCCAAGTTAAAGAGCAATCGCGCTTGAATCGAGGCGCTGCTCGTGCACCGTTGATGCTGCGCACCATCGTTGCCGTGGCGGGAGGTCTCGCCCTACTGGGTGCATCAGCGGGTTCCGCTTCGGCCCAAACGGAACGCCAACTGCTGCAACCAGACGACTGGGCTTATCAGCGTCTGAGCGCCCTGCGGGTGCAGCACGGTTGCTCCACAGCCACCTCAGAGGAGAGGCTCAACAAGGGGCTCGCGATCTCACGCTTCAGCGCGGCTGCACTGCTTCAGGACTGCCTGGCGCATCGCCATGGCAGCACGCCGGAACTCGCACCGCTGCTGCTGCAGCTCGGGCAGGAGCTGCAGCAACTCGATCAGCGCGTGGAGATCCTGGAGGCCACGCAGTTTTCTCCCACCACCAAGCTCAAGGGCCTCGCCAGCATGGTGCTGGGTGGCAACAGCTTCCAGGGCAGCGACCAAGCCAAGGTGAACAGAAGCCGATCCAAATTCGGCGCCACCAGCTTCAACTACGACCTCAAGCTCTACCTCGACACCAGCTTCACGGGGCAAGACCTCCTGCGCGCTCGCCTTCGCAGTGGCAATTTCGATCGATCGAGCAACAGTTTCTACGGAGCTGGGCCCAGCAAATTATCCATCCTGGAAACAGCCTTTCAGGAGCAATCGGGGCCCGACATCGTTTCGGTGAACCGGCTCTACTACCAGTTCCCTTTAGGCAAAGGATTCACCGCCAGCTTTGGGCCACGGATCGGCCAGCTGGATCTCTTCGCCATCAGGCCCAGCCTCTACCCCGCTGAAACAATCCTCGATCTGTTTACGCTCAAGGGAGCACCAGCGGCGTACAACTATCAGCTGGGGGCAGGCGCAGGGCTGTGGTGGCAATCCCCCGGTGGATTCAGCGTGAGTGCCAACTATGTGGCAGGCCACGGAAGCGATGGCAATCCCAGCCAGGGAGGTATCGGCACGGCGAATGCAGCCAGTACAGGCAGCGTGCAACTCGCCTACAGGAGCGACCAATGGGCTGCTGCAGCCGTGGTGAGCTCCGTGCAAAACCTCGGTGGAGTGATTGATTACGCCACCAATTTCACGCTCAACAGCCTGAGCAATCCCGGGCACACCACGGCTTTTGGACTCAGCGGCTATTGGCAACCCAAACAATCCGGCTGGCTGCCTTCAATCAGCGCCGGCTGGGGGTTTAATCGCACCAACTACGCCGCTGAGGTGGATCGGCAGGGCCTTGTGGCCACGAGCCAATCATGGAGCGTGGGCTTGCAATGGAGTGATGCTTTTACACGCGGCAATGCCCTGGGCATGGCCGTGGGCCAGCCGATCTTCGCCACCTCGCTGTACGGAGGAGACATCCCTCGCGATGGCAACTACGCCTGGGAGTGGTGGTACAAGATTCAGGTGAGCGACAACCTGGCGGTGACGCCAGCCCTGTTTCTACTCAGTCGCCCCCTGGGCGCCGAAACCCCTTCCGGCGAAAGCTTTAGACAGCTCGGCGCCCTCCTGAAAACGACCCTGCGGTTCTGAGAACCGTTATCATTGCAAAAACAAACGCTTGTCCGGATGCGGCGCATCGCAGCAGCCTCCACAGCGGCTCTTGCCGTGGCCCTCAGCCAGGCCTGCAGCCCACCCCCGAGCGTGGACGTGATCGCGGCCGACGGCGCCCTGTGCGACCTCACCCGCCGACTGGCCGCCAACCAGCTCAACGTGACCTGCCTGCTGAGTCCAACCGACGACCCCCACCAACTGCAACTCACACCGGCACAGACCCGCCAGATCCATCAAGCCCAGCTGGTGCTGATCAATGGCTACGGGCTCACACCAGCCCTTGAGGATCTCGGCAACGCCGTGAAAGTGGCAGAGCTTGCCGTGCCAGACAGTCCGCAGCTCAAGCGATCAGGAGCCCCGAGCGAGAAGCACGAGACCCATGACGACCATGAGCACGGAGCGCACGACGCAGCCGCCCATGCCCATGGCGACCGCGATCCCCATGTGTGGCACGACCCACGCCAAGCCCAGGCCATGCTGAGCCTGGTGAGCCAACGGCTCCAACAGCTCCGGCCACAAGCCGCGCCACAGATCCAGGCGCGGGCTCAAGCCATGCAGCGAAGCCTCAACGATCTCCACCGCTGGAATCGCCAGCAATTCGCCACGATCACCGCTCCTCGGATCCTGGCCAGCGGCCATCGGGCTTTCGCCAGCCTGGCGAGGGCGTACCAGCTGCAGGAATTGGCCGTGGTGGATGAAGGCAGCACCAGCGAGGCGCTGCGGCCGCAGACCCTGGCCCGCGCGGTGAACACGCTGCAACAGCAGGGCGTGCGCAGCCTCTTTGCTGAACAACAACCCGCCAGCAAGGCGCTGCAACGCATCAGCAGCCTCAGTGGCGTCCCCTTGGCAGAGCAACCGCTGCTGGCCGACACCGCCGGCGACAACCTGATGGCCACCCTCACCGCCAACACCTGCTTGATCGTGGATGCCCTGGGGGGCCGCTGCAACCAAGCCAGTGGAGCCGACCTGGTGCGGGCTTGGAGCACCATCCGCTGAACCGGGCGCACCGATGTAACCAATGGCACATCAGCCCGTGCTCGAGCGCGCAGAGCACGACCGCGCCCGCTCAAACGGCATACGATGCGATTGATTCTCAACAGCAGCGTCTTACCGCGCCATGGCTCAACAGATCGGTGGCTCCTCAGGAGACGTGACGCCCATCCAGCGCGCCACCACAGCTCACGCCAAGAAAAAGGGCTGCAAACAGAAGAAGTGCTCCCACTGGAAAGGCGGCCAATGCCGCTGCGGACGCGACTGAGCCGCCACTAAGCGACTGGCCCCGATTCACCAGCAGCACCCATCCCGCCTTTCACATGGGCCAGGGCCGTGCCTTCCAGGAACTGCTGGTCGAGCAGCAAGAGCGCCGCACTGTTCTCACCGGCCAAGCGCAACCGCTTACAGACAAAACGCGCTTCGGCTTCTTCCTGCAACTGCTCGGAAACAAACCAATCCAGCATGGCCGTGGCGCTGCGCTCGCCCAATCCTTCCGCCAGGGTGTAGAGGTGATGGATCGAGGCAGTGACTCCCTTTTCCAGCTCATACACGTGATCAAATAAGGCCTGAACTGAACCCCAGTCCCGCTGGGGAGCTTCAATGGTGGGCAGTTCAACATCCTGATCGCTATCCACGAGATAGGCGATCATCCGTGAGGCATGACCGCGCTCTTCATTGCTCTTGGTGAGCATGTACGCGGAAAATCCCACCAGATCCTTCTCGCGAAGCCAGATCGACATCGCCAGATAGGTGTGGCTCGCCTGAAACTCCGAGGCCAGGTGATCATTGATGGCTCGGGTGAGCTCCTTCATCCTCAAAATCCGGTGGCAATAGACGGGTTCTAGCGGATCACAACACACCTCCAGATGCCAGACACACCTGGAGGTGATCAATGATTCCGGCTCGCGTCAGCTTTCCAACAAACTGCGCAACATCCAGGCCGTTTTCTCATGGATCTGGAGGCGCTGGGTGAGCAAATCAGCCGTGGGCTGATCATTGGCTTCATCCGCGATGGAAAAAACGCTGCGAATCGTGCGGGCCACGGCTTCATGGCCCTGCACCAGCTCGCGCACCATCTCCAGAGCAGGGGGCACCCCCTGGGTTTCCGGAATCGAGGCCAAGTCGCGATAGATCGAGCCGCCAAAGGGCGCCTGATGGCCCAGAGCACGGATCCGTTCAGCAATCTCGTCGAGCGCTGTCCACAACTCGGTGTATTGCTCCATAAACATCAAATGGAGCGTGTTGAACATCGGCCCCGTTACGTTCCAATGGAACCCATGGGTCTTCGCATACAGAACAGTGCTGTCCGCCAGCACCCGGCCCAGACCCTCAGCGATCCGAGCGCGCTGCTCAGCGGGAATGCCGATATCGATGGGAGGTGCGACAGCCATGGGCGTGTTGCGAGCAGGAATGCCTCCGTTCTAGGGACCGTGGCCAGCGGTGTCAGCTCGGATCAGGCCGGCAGCCGCCAGCGGGCCTCCAGGCGCTTGAACAGGAGGGAGGCTGTGGTGGTCATCAGCAGATACACCAGGGCCACCGCGATGTAGATCTCGAAGGCGCGATAGGTGGTGGCCACCATCAGCTGCCCCTGGCGGAACAGCTCATCGAAGCCGATCACCGCCGCGAGACTGGTGTCTTTGATCAGGGTGATGAATTCGTTGGCCAGCGGTGGCAGCACCCGGCGCAGCGCCTGCGGCGCGATCACGAAACGCATCCGCGCGATCGGGCTGAGACCGAGCGCATCGGCAGCCTCCCACTGGCCGCGATCAATCGACTCAATGCCACTGCGCAAGGTTTCGGCGAGGTAGGCCGCCACATTGAGGCTGAGGGCGGTCACCGCCGCCGCCAGCCGATTGATGCTGAAGGGCACCTCCAGGCTCTGCAGCAGAGCCGGCAGACCGAAATAGATCAGGAACAGCTGCACCAGCATCGGGGTGCCGCGGAAAAAATCGATGTAGAGGCGGCAGAGCAGGTGAACCCCACGCCACGGCGCCTGGAGCAACACGGCTAGCGCGGTGCCCCCCAGGAGCCCGAAGCTGAAGGAGAGTGCCGTCAGCATCAAGGTGATGGCCGCGCCCTTGAGCAGATTCCCAGCCAGCAACTGAAGATCCAGGCCCGCGAGCGGAGAATCTGCACCCTCAAGTGCCGGAGCACGCGTCGGAAGCGCAGGCGGCTCAGCCGCAAACCAATGCCGGTAAAGCTCGGCATACCGCCCATTGGTGATCAAGGTGGTGAGTGCCTCATTCACCGCAGCGGTGATCGGCGCATTGGTGGGCAGCGCAATCCCGTAGTACTCCGTGCTCAGGTGTTCACCGGAGATGCGCAATCCGGTGAGCTTGGCCTGATCAATCGCATAAAGAATCGCCGGCACATCACTCACCACCGCATCGGCATTGCCATTCGCCAACTCCTGCAGAGCTAAAGGCGTGGAATCGAAACTGCTCACCCGTGCACCGGGCACCCTGGCGGCCTCAATCGCGCCCGTGGTGCCGATCTGAACGGCGATGCGCCGATCCTTCAGGGCCTCGAGGCTATCGAAGGCGGGGCCGTTCTCACGCACCACAATCGCCTGGCCCGCCTCGAAATAAGGGCGGCTGAACTCGATCGCCCTGGCGCGCTCAGCCGTGATCGTCATGGCGCTGATGGCCGCATCCACGCTGCGGGCCTGCAAGGCCGGAATCAAACCATCAAAGGGCAACGGCACCCAGGTAATCGGATGCCCCGCCACCTCGCCGATGGCCTGCATCAGCTCGATGTCGAAGCCGCTGAGGGAGTCGGTCTGCGGGTTGCGGAACTCAAAGGGGGGAAACGTGGGATCCGTACCCACCCGCCATGGGCTTGATGGGGCAGCACGACTGCCAAGGGGCACCAGCACGGCCAGCGCCACGAGCAGTGCCAGCAACTGCAGACGCCAGGTCCGCAACAGCTGCAGCAAACTGCGTCTGGGCCGATGGGCCATGGCGTGGCGAACCCTTGGATCTCCCAATGATCAGCACAACAGCTGCAGAACCCGTGCTGCAGTGCAGTGATCTGCACAAAAGCTACGGCGCGCTGCAGGTGCTCCGGGGGGTGAGCACCACAGTGCATGAAGGTGATGTGGTGTCGATCATCGGGCCCTCCGGATGTGGCAAGAGCACGTTTCTGCGTTGCCTCAACCGCCTTGAAAGTTTTGAGCAGGGCCAGCTGCAGGTGATGGGGCGCTTCGTACCGGGCGGCGCGATGCACTGGCGCCAGCTGCGCCGCCTGCGCATCAGCGTTGGCATGGTGTTTCAACAGTTCAACCTGTTTCCGCACCTCACCGTTCTCGAAAACCTAGTGCTGGCCCCCAGGCAGGTGCTGCAGTTGCCCCTGCCAGTCTGCGAACAGCGCGCCCGTGTTCATCTGGAGCAGGTGGGCTTGAGCGAACGCGCCGATACCTACCCAGGCCAGCTTTCCGGTGGCCAAAAACAACGTGTGGCCATCGCCCGCAGCCTCTGCATGGAACCTGCGGTGATGCTGTTCGATGAGCCCACCAGCGCCCTCGACCCAGAACTGGTCGGCGAGGTGCTGCAGGTGATGCGCCTACTGGCCGAAAGCGGCATGACGATGCTGGTGGTGACCCACGAGATGCGTTTCGCCCGGGAGGTGTCCAACCGCGTGCTGTTCTTCAACAACGGTTTGATCGAAGAACAGGGCGACCCTGCCGAGGTGTTCGCACAGCCCAAAAGCGAACGACTGCGCACCTTCCTGGCCCGGCAGTAGCCATCCCGCACCAGCCGAGCACCATTCAGAGGGCCTGAGGATCAGACTGCCTTCAGCCTTGCCCCACGCAGCCTCGTGACCGCCAGCGCGACAAGCCCCGCCCGCGAACCTCTCACCGCCTCAAGCCCTCTGCCGGTCACGATCCTCACCGGATTCCTGGGTGCCGGCAAAACCACGCTGCTCAACCACATCCTCAGCAACCAGCAGGGCGTGAAAACGGCTGTGCTGGTGAACGAATTCGGCGAGATCGGCATCGATAACGATCTGATCATTGCCACCGGCGAAGACATGGTGGAGCTGAGCAACGGCTGCATCTGCTGCTCGATCAACGGTGAACTGCTCGATGCGGTGTATCGCATCCTCGATCGCCCGGACCCGGTGGACTACCTGGTGGTGGAGACCACCGGCCTGGCGGACCCCCTGCCCGTGGCGATGACCTTCCTGGGCAGCGATCTGCGCGACGCCACCCGCCTGGATTCGATCATTACGCTGATCGATGCGGAAAACTTCAGCGACGAAATCCTCGATGGCGAAGTGGCCCGCGCCCAGGTGGTGTACGGCGACATCCTGCTCCTCAACAAATGCGACCTGGTGAGCGAGGAGCGCCTGGCCGACGTGGAAAGCCGGTTGCGGGAAATCAAAACCGATGCCCGCATCCTGCGCTCGGTGAAAGGCGATGTGAGCCTGCCGTTGCTGCTGAGCGTGGGCCTGTTCGAAAGCGACAAGGTGGCCGCCGAGCAGAACCACGACGACTGCGATCACGACCACGGTCATTGCGTGCATGACCACGACCACGGCCATACACACGACCATCACGATCACAGCCACCACGATCACAGCAACTGCGATCACGACCACGGGCACTGCGAGCACGAGCACGGCCATTCCCACGGGCACGATCACAGCCACGACCACGACCACAGCCACGGCAACCCCGACCACCTGGCGATCGAAGGCTTCACCTCGCTCTCCTTCAGCAGCGATGGCCCCTTCGCACTGCGCAAATTCCAAAACTTCCTCGATAACCAGCTCCCTGCTGGCGTGTTCCGCGCCAAGGGCATCCTCTGGTTTAACGAGAGCGACAAACGCCACGTGTTTCACCTGGCGGGCAAGCGCTTCTCCATCGATGACAGCGAGTGGGGCTCTGCGGGCGAGCGCAAAAACCAACTGGTGCTGATCGGCAAAAACCTCGACCACCCCCAGCTGCGCAAGCAGCTCCAGGCCTGTGTGGCCAAGGATGCTGGCAAAGGCTTCGCCTGAAGCGATACTGCAAGCAGCGGTTTCCCGGATTCAGACCGGGAAGGCAACGAGGAAAGTTCGGTGGAGGGCTATGGCCCCAGTCCGGCACTGTCCCGCAGCTGTGATGGAGCAGGCTTCCGCCCGCTTCTCAGTCAGAACGCTCGCCGCTTTCACATTGATCCCCCTCAGCACCGGCGCGGACCGGCCCTGCTCATGCCCACCCAACTCACCCGCTCCCTTCTGCTCAGCAGTGCAGCCGGCTTCGGCCTGAGCCTGCTCTCTGCCCTGCCCGCCGGTGCCCATGGCAGCGCCGATGCCGGCGTGATGGCCGGAGCCCTGCATCCGCTGCTGGGGCTCGACCACCTGCTGCTCCTGGTGGGCGTGGGTCTTACCGCAGCGCGTTTCGGGCCTCTGCTGTTGGGCTTTGCCCTGGGCGGAGCGCTGCTGGGCAGCGTGTTCGGCAGCTTCGGCGGCCAGCTGCCGGGTGCCGAACTGCTGGCAGCCCTGGCCGTGAGCGCCGTGGGCGCAGTGCTGCTGCTGAGCGACAAACTGCAACGGCCACTCCCCGTGGTGGGCGCCGTACTCGGTAGCGGCGTGGCTGTGCACGCCCTGCTGCATGGGCAAGAAGCGGCCGGCACCTCCAGCTGGTGGCTGGGTGCACTGCTGGCTTCTGTGCTCACGATTGGGGTGAGTTTCGTGGCAGGCCGTCAGCTGAACCAACGCCAGAACCTGCTTGCTGCCGGCGGCCTGCTGCTGCTTGGTGGTGTTCTGGCCCTCGCACCGCTGTAACGGCATCGATTGCAACACCAGCGCTGGAGGATCCCGCTAGCGTGCGGGCAATCGCGTCCAGCGCTTTGGCCGATCTGCTGCTGCTTTCTGCCGTGATCACCCTCGCCGGTGTGATCGCCTGGCTGGCGGCTGGTTCTGATGACGACAACGGGGGTGGCGGCCTGATGCAGCCCGTGCTGGTACCCGTTCGCTCAAACCGTTACCAGGGCTGATTCAGCCGCAGCGCAGCTCGGGCACAGTGCCCGAACGTTGAGTACGCATTCCAGCAGGCGAAAGCCGTGCAACCCTGCCGCTTGCTCGCCGGCAGAGAGCACGGCTTCGCTCTCAAATTCTTCGGTGTGGCCGCAGCGGACGCACACCAGGTGATGGTGGTCGCGATGGTCGTCATCGCTGGCCAGCTCAAAGCGGCGCCCGCCTTCTGGCAGCTCCAGCTCCCGCAGCAGCTCCATCGAGCTGAGCAAACGCAGGGTGCGGTACACCGTGGCGAGCGACACCCGCTCCTCAGCGCGTAACAAGCGCTGGTGCACTTCCTCTGCGCTGAGGTGGGTGCCTTCTCCCAGGCGCTCAAAGAGCGCCAACACCCGCTGCCGCTGGGGGGTGAGCCGCTGGCCTCGGCCGTGCAGGCTGCTGCGCAGCGCCTCAGCGGGCAACTCAGGCGCCGGGACGGCGGGCATCAGCGGTACGGCGGCGCTGTTCTCAACAGTAACGCCTGTTGCGAACAGCCGCCAGGTCGGCCCGAGCCGTGAGCGCCCCCAGCAAATCCGCCACCGTGCTCACCAAGCGATAGCTGATCACCACCGCCAGCAACGGGGCCTCCGGCACCACCGCGGCCAAGCGCATCAGCAGCACCGCCTCAAACACCCCGAGCCCACCGGGGGCGCCGGGCACCACCAGCCCCGCTGTCCAGGCCAGGGCAAACCCGGCCAACCACCCGCCCCAACCGATCGCAAACGCCAGGTCGAAGGCCTGAACGCAGCAGGCGAAACCGGCAAAGCGCAACAGCACAAACCCCAACTGCGCCAGCAGAGGCGGCCAGGGATAGCCCGGGAGGGCCGGCGGCACATCCAGTGCGGTCTCCGCCCCGGCCTTGTCGAGCAAACCGCGCTCCAACAGCTGGCGGGCCCGTTGCTGCTCGAGCCGCCGCATCAGTGGATTGAGCCAGCGGGGCAGAAGCACCAACAAGGGCAGCAGGCAGAGGAGCCCCAAGCCGGCCTGCCAACCGCCAATCGGCACCAGGGCCAAGGCGGCCACGGCCGCCAGCAACGGATCCAGCAGCACGGCCACCAGCGCCTGGGGCGTGCGCAGTGGCGCCCCCTGCAGCGGCGATTCTGCACTGGGTTCCGCCTGCAGAGCCCGCACCCGTGCCAGCAGGTGCCACACGCCACCCGGAAGGTATTTACGCAGGTTCGAGCTGAGGAACAAGACAACGGCGGCGCTCCATCGCGGCTGATGCCCCAGCCAGCGCAGCACCACCCCCCAGGCCGCTGCATTGGCCAACAGGCTGAGCAGGCTCAAGCCCACACCCAGCAGCAACCAGCACCAGCCCTGGGCATCCACGCTGAGCTGCAGCAGCTGACGCCCGTGACTCGCCAGGGCCGCCAGCAGGAAGCCGGCGCTGGCGAGGGTGACCCACAGGCGCGCACCCCCCGGCAAACGAAGCCTGTTGATCATGGATGAGGCGGCGGCGCCGCAGTGGTGAGGTCATCGTCGACCAGCGCCAACACTGCCCGCCGCAGGCGGGCCAGCGGCAGCTGATGGCGCAGGGCCAACACCACCAGATCATCCGCCTCCGGCTTGCAGAGCCAACTGCCATCGGGGCGACGGGAGCGCTTGATCCGCACAGGCCCCCAGGGGGTCTCCACCACCCCCTGCTCCCGCGGCAACGACCAGCGCTGCAGCTGCTGCTCCCGCACCCCGAGGCTGCTGCCATAACGCCACCACACGGCGCGCAACGCCTCGGCCTGCTCCGGCCGCGCCAGCACCGTGATCAAGCTGGCCGGCCGCCCCTTCTTCATCTGCAGCGCCTGGGAAAACACCTCCAGGGCACCGCTGTTGCGCAGGGCGTCCATCAAAAACGCCAGATCTTCCCCGCTGGCGTCATCGATTTGGGCCTGTTGCTGCAGCAGGGTTTCCTGATGTTCGCCGCTCACCCCTTGGGGTTGGGCCAACACCAACCGCAGCAGGTTGGGCCGATCGAGTTGGCGCGTGCCCAGCCCCACACCCACCGCCTCCGGTACCAGCGCCGGGGCCTGCGCGAAGCGATCCGCCCAGGCGGCCATCAAGGCCATACCCGTGGGGGTGGTGAGCTCCGCCGGCGGGAAGCCCTCGCTGCTGGCGAGGGGCAGCTGCCGCGCCCGCGCCAGCTCAAGCACCGCCGGCGCCGGCAGGGGCAGCCAACCATGGGCGGTGGAGACGCGGCCATGGCCGGCGGGGGGCGGTGTGCAGATCAGCTCGGTGATGCCGAAATGCTGCAAACCAGCGCACACACCCACCACATCCACCAGCGCATCCACCGCGCCCACCTCGTGGAAATGCACCTGATCAGCCCCGGTGCCATGCACGGCCGCCTCGGCATTGGCCAACTGGCTGAACACCGCCAACACCCGCTGCTGGAGCTGGGGCTCCAAGGGAGCTGCCGCCAACTGGGTGCGCAGCGCACCCCAATGGCGATGGGGCGGAGAGGGCTCGGTGAGGGCCACCTGCAGCTGGAGCCCCCGCAAGCCACCGCTACGGGCCTCCTGGAGCTCGAAGCGATACGCCTCCGCCAGGCCGAGGGCCGACAGGGGCTCATGCACCACCGCTTCCGGAAGGCCCAGATCCAAGAGGGCCGCCAGCAGCATGTTGCCCGCCAAGCCCGTAGGGCAGTCCACCACGGCGAGCCGGCCCGGCTGTTGCATCACACCTGGGCCAACAAGGTGTCGGCCTGCTGATCGAGATCAGCGCGGCGTTGCCGCAACCACTGCTCCACCTCCCGGCGGGCGCGGCGCTGCTCCTGCTGGGCCGTCGCCACGTCGTACCCGGAGAGACCCCAGAGCCGGCCCAGCAGGGCCCGGTCATCGGCACCACCGCGGGAGCCGCCATACACCAGTTGCTCGGCAATCATTCCTGCCTGGAGCACCCGGCTCCAGCGCCGCAGGTCTTCCAACGCCAACTTGGCGTGGGCGGGGGGCTCCAATTGGGTGCTGCCATTGGCGCTGAGGCCCTCGCGCAGGCAGGCACGACTGCCCACCAGCACCTGCTTCACCGGCAGGTTGTTGTCGGCCGCCACCAACACGTGGCCCGCCTCATGAATGGCGATGCGCCGCAAGCGTGCCCGGCCAATGCCCGCCGGCAGGGCTTCCGCCAGCAGATGGCCGCCGAGCCCTCCAAAGCGCGCGGCATCCAAGGTGAGCGCCACCATGCCGCCACCGGCCGCCAGGGCGATCAGCCAGGGCGACAGCCCCAGGGGAGGTCCGGCCACGGCCAGCACCGTGATCGCCGCAACGGCAGCACCGGCGGACAGAGCCCCAGTGGAGCCCTGATCGGAGCCTGGGAAGCGCTCCGGCGCAGCCATACTCAGCGCCGACCGCCAGGTCGGCCACCCCGGCCGGGGCCACGCCCCTTGCCGGCGCGCTGCGGCACTGGCGCAATCACCTCATGCTGTTCGAGCTGCAGCTGCTGCCCCTGGCGGCGGAGATCCAGCGAGACGAAATGGCGCAGATGCTCCGGCGCGATCTCACCGCGCAACTGCAACTTGAAGGGTATGGGGCGTGAGCCATCGGCGCGGGGCTGCTGGCGGATCTTCACCACCAGGTCTCCGTCCTCCGGACGGGTGTAGATCAACTCGCCGCGCACGGAGAAGTAGCCATCCCCCTCGGGCAGATCATCGGTGGGAGCAGGAGTGGAGTCCCCATCGGCTGCGCTTTGGGTGGCGATCTCGGTGGCGGCCAGGGTGCTGGGTTCCCACACGCCCACCAGCTGCAGATGCAACTTTTCAGGATCGCGGAAGCGGGGATAGGCCACCCAGAGATGGGGCTTGCTGAGATCGAGGTGACGACGCATCAGGGTGAGCACCCGACCGAGCACCACGGCTTCGATCTCGGTGCCGTCTTCAGCCTTCAGGCTGCCGCGGGTGAGCTGATCGGGGTCTTCGGGCACATAGGTCCCCCGCACCACACCGATGGCCCGGTACTGCATCGGTTCGGTGACCGGTGAAATGGGGTGCTGACGCATCGTGGCTGAAACCCTCTGGGCGCTCGTGTTGTCCATGGCCCGGCCGCCAATGTAACCAGCCCTTGCCATGGCCCCAGACTGAGGCGCATCCATGCGCTGCACCATGCCGCCACGCGCCAGCACCAACGCCCGAGGGCTGCTGATCAGCCTTGGCGCCATCGCTCTGGTGGGCGGATCACTGGCGGGCGGCTGGTGGCTGGGGCAACGCAGCCATCGCTCCGGCAGCAGCAACGCCCAGGCGGCCGTGGAACGGCAGGCCGATCAGCTCCGCCAGCGCCTGGCGGAAGGCACCGCCAGCGAAGCCGAGCAACAACGGCTGGTGCAACTGCTGCTGGCGTTGAACCAACAGGAGGAAGCCACCGCCCTGCTGGAGCAACTGGCTGACCAGCAGCCGCAGCGCTGGCAACTGCGGCTGCTTCTGGCGGAACTGCATCGCAACAACAACAACCGCAGCGCCGCTCAGCGGGAGCTGCGCCAGCTGCTCAACCTGAGCCCCAACCGCATCGAAGCCCTGCAGCTGATGGCCCTGCTGCAGTTCGAACAAGGGCGGGGCAGCGAGGCCCAGGCCCAGCTCAAGGCCCAGATCGAACGGGCCAGCAAACCAGCGGTTCAACCCCAGGTGCTGCCCCTGGGCCTGCTGTTGGGTGATCTGCAGCAGCGCATGGGCCAGAAAGCCGCCGCTTCTGCCACTTACACCAAGCTCGCCGCTGACTTTCCCCGCGACCCCCGGCCGCTGCTGGCCCTGGCCCTCCTCCGCCAGGAGCAAGGCGACAGCAAAGGAGCCCAGGAGGCCCTAGCCCAGGCGCGCAGCCGCCAACCGGGCAGCAAAGACACCCGCCTTGATCAGGTGGCCGCCAGCTGGGGCATCAGCAACCTGCGCCAGGGCAAGCCGGCTAAGGAGCCTTCACCTGCGACGACGTCCCCGGGGCCTGAGCCGCGTTCAACTCCTTAAGGGCTGCATCCACGGCATCGCCTGGCGGCGTGGCGTCGTCCATCGCCGTGCCGCGGCGGATCTTGTTCATCAGATCGATGGGGTTGGCGGTGTCGAGGATGGAACCAGGTTTCGACGTGCCGTTGCTGCCCCCCGGGCCGTAGTCGTAGATCTGCTTCTCCTGGGTCGACATGCCCCAAGAGCTGTAGTCAGCGCGCGCGGCCTGACCGCTGACGCCCAGCAGCGTGAGGGCGATGAGTCCGGCGCAGGCCACAGCACCGTGCCGAAGGGGGGAAGGGCGTCCCATCGCCGTCCTGTGCGATCGCAATGTGGGAATCGTAGGGGGAGCCATTCGGCGCTAGGGGATGCGGGGGCCGTGGGGTGCCAGCCGGTGTCCAAGCCCGGATCTCCATGGATATCCCAACCTGGAGCGCATTCCTCCATCGCACCCCGGCCTCCCGCCCATGCGCATCGCCAGCTGGAACGTGAACTCCGTCCGCACCCGGCTCGATCAGGTGCTGGCCTGGCTGGAGCAGCAACAGCCCGATGTGCTCTGCCTGCAGGAAACCAAGGTGGCCGACGAGCTGTTTCCCCACAGCGCCTTCGAACCGCTGGGCTACAGCTGTGCCATCAGTGGCCAGAAGGCCTACAACGGCGTTGCCCTGATCAGCCGTCTGCCGATGGACGACGTGCAGATCGGGTTCAACGCCCTGCTGCCGGATGACCCGGAAGCAGCGGCCCTCAGCGACCAGAAACGGGTGATCAGTGCTCTGGTGGACGGGGTGCGCGTGCTGAATCTGTATGTGCCCAACGGCAGTTCGCTGAGCAGCGACAAATACACCTACAAGTTGGCGTGGCTGGCCTGCCTCAAGCGCTACCTGGCTGTGCAACACCAACAGGGCGATCCCCTCTGCATGGTGGGCGACTTCAACATCGGCCCCGAGGCCCGCGATCTGCATGATCCCGAGCGCCTGAGCGGCGGCATCATGGCGAGCGACGCCGAGCGCCGGGCTCTCAGCGAGGCCTTAGACGGGCGGCTCAGCGATGTCTTCCGAGTGTTTGAGCCCGGCAGCGGACACTGGAGCTGGTGGGATTACCGCAGTGGCGCCTGGGACCGCGACCAGGGCTGGCGCATCGACCACATTTATCTCTCCGAAGAGCTGCTCGATTGCGCCACGGGCTGCGTGATCGACAAAGCACCGCGTGGCAACACCCAGCCCAGCGACCATGCGCCCGTGGTGGTGAATCTGGCCTGGGATGACGACTGCGAGGAGAGCGAAGACGATTGGCCCTGATGGCCAGCGGCTCAGAACACCACCGCTTCGACCGGTAGCTCCACACCCGACTCCCGCAACTGCACTTGGCGGCGGAGGGATTCACCGCAGGTTTTGGGTGTGGGGAACAGCTTGCCGGGATTGGCCAGCTGTTCTGGATCAAAGGCCTGCCGCACCAACTGCATGGTGGCCTGATCGCTGGGCGTGAACATCCAATCCATGTAGCAGCGCTTATCGCTACCCACGCCATGCTCGCCGCTGATGCTGCCGCCGGCATCGATGCACAGCCGCAGAATCTCGCCGCCCAGGGCCTTCACCCGTTCATTCACGCCCTCCTCACTGGCCCGGTAGAGGATCAGCGGGTGGAGGTTGCCGTCACCGGCATGAAACACATTGGCCACCGCTAGGCCGTGCTCGGCGCTGAGGCGATCGATCGCCGCCAACACCCCCGGCAATGCTGTGCGGGGCACGACACCGTCTTGCAGGTAGTAGCTGGGGAATTGGCGACCCAGGGCTGAAATGGCGCTCTTGCGGCCTTTCCATAGCCGCGCCCGCGCCTCCTCGCTCCAGGCCTCACGCACCGCGCCAGCACCCGCCTCCAGGCAGAGGCGGCTGGCGATCTCCACCGATTCCTTCACCTCCAGCTCGTGACCATCGAGCTCAATCAGCAGCACCGCCGCGGCCTCCCGCGGATATTCATCCACCCCGAAGAAATCATCCACGGCCTGGATGCAGGGGTTGTCCATCATTTCCATGCCCGCCGGCAGCACCCCAGCGCCCGTGATCAGGCGCACCGCTTCGCCGGCCGCTTCCATCGAGGCGAAATCCGCGAGCAGCACCGCCACCGTTTGCGGCGTGCGCAGCAGCCGCAGCGTGATGGCGGTGGCGATTCCGAGGGTGCCTTCACTGCCGATGAACACGCCGCGCAGATCGAGGCCCGGCATCTCCGGCAGTGCCCCACCAAGGGTGGTGATCGAGCCATCCGGCAGCACCACCTCCATCGCCAGCACGTGGTTGCTGGTCACGCCGTATTTGAGGCAATGCACGCCTCCGGAGTTTTCGGCCACGTTGCCGCCAATGCTGCAGGCCACCTGGCTGGAGGGATCCGGGGCGTAATAGAAGCCATCACCGGCCACAGCACGGGTCACCCAGCTGTTGATCACCCCGGGCTGCACGGTGATCCGCTCATTGGCCAGATCCACCTCCAGCACCTTGCGCATCCGGCTGGTGGCGATCACCAGGGCGGGCTCTTCCGCCAATGCCCCGCCGGAAAGGCCGGTGCCGCTGCCGCGGGCGATGAAGGGCACCTCCAGCTCAGCGCAGAGCTTCACCACCGCCGCCACCTGCTCGGTGGTTTCCGGCAGCACCACCAGGGGAGGCTGATGGCGGTTGAGGGTGAGGCCGTCGCAGTCGTAGGCCAGCAACTCCTGACGCTTCGCCACCACCGCACGGGCCGGCAGCAGGGTCCGCAAACGGCGTTCGAGCAAGCCCCAGTCAGGCGTCACAGGGTTGGGCCACGGTGGCAAGACCTTAACGAGAGTTCCAGCTCTGGACTCGTGGGCCTGCAATTGCGTAAGGATGGTGCGCTCAAGCTCCCGTCTGCGGAATCCGTTTTGACCTCGGCACCTGTTTCGGCTCCCGTGCACAACACCACCCGGTCCCAGGAACTGTTCAGTGCCGCCCAGACGCTGATGCCCGGCGGCGTGAGCTCACCGGTGCGGGCCTTCCGCTCTGTAGGCGGGCAACCGATCGTGTTTGACCGCGTGAAAGGCGCCTACGCCTGGGACGTGGACGGCAACCGCTACATCGATTACATCGGCAGCTGGGGCCCTGCGATCTGCGGCCACGCCCACCCCGAGGTGATCGGCGCCCTGCATGACGCCCTGGAGAAGGGCACCAGCTTCGGCGCCCCCTGCGCCCTGGAGAACCAGCTGGCGGAGATGGTGATCGATGCCGTGCCCTCGGTGGAGATGGTGCGCTTCGTGAACAGCGGCACCGAAGCCTGCATGTCGGTGCTGCGCCTGATGCGCGCCTTCACGGGCCGCGAGAAAATCATCAAGTTCGAGGGCTGCTACCACGGCCACGCGGACATGTTCCTGGTGAAGGCCGGCTCCGGTGTGGCCACCCTCGGTCTGCCTGATTCCCCGGGTGTGCCGCGCACCACCGCCGCCAGCACCCTCACTGCTCCTTACAACGATCTGGAGGCGGTGAAGCAGCTCTTCGCCGAGAACCCCGGTGAAATCGCCGGTGTGATCCTCGAGCCCGTGGTGGGCAATGCCGGCTTCATCACCCCTGAGCCCGGTTTCCTGGAAGGCATCCGTGAGCTCACCAAGGAGAACGGTGCGCTGCTGGTGTTCGACGAAGTGATGACCGGCTTCCGCATCAGCTACGGCGGTGCCCAGGCCAAGTTCGGCATCACCCCCGACCTCACCACCATGGGCAAGGTGATCGGCGGCGGCCTGCCCGTGGGCGCCTACGGCGGCCGGGCCGACATCATGAGCATGGTGGCCCCCGCTGGCCCGATGTATCAGGCCGGCACCCTCAGCGGTAACCCCCTGGCGATGACCGCCGGCATCAAAACCCTGGAACTGCTGAAGCAGCCCGGCAGCTACGAGCGCCTCGAGGCGATCACCAAGCGCCTGGTCGACGGAATCATGGATGGGGCTCGCAGCGCCGGCCTGCCGATCACCGGTGGTTCGATCAGCGCCATGTTCGGCTTCTTCCTCTGCGATGGCCCGGTGCGCAACTTTGAGGAAGCCAAGGCGGCCGACACCGCACGCTTCGGCAAGCTGCACCGCGCCATGCTCGAGCGCGGCATCTACCTGGCCCCCAGCGCCTTCGAAGCCGGCTTCACCTCCCTCGCCCACTCCGACGAGGACATCGACGCCACCATCAGCGCCTTCCGCGAATGCTTCGCCGCGGTGGCCTAAGCGGCGGCCCCAGCGATCTGCTCAGCGCGAGGCGTCGCGGCAGTGTTCGCCTAGCTGCGGCTGTTGCTGCCGCGATCACGGCCCTGGCCGTGCTGGGCCGCAGCAGTGATCCAGCCTCCAAACCGCTACCAGCCAGCGTCACTGTGGGGGCGGCCATCGCCCTCACCGGCAACGCCAACCTCTACGGGCAGGACCAACGCATGGGCCTAGCGCTTGCCCAGCAATGGTTGTCCAGCACCGCCCAGCCGCGGCCCATGCGGTTGCAGCTGGAAGACGGGGCATCGGATGAACCCAGCGCCATCGCTGCGTTCAATTTGTTGATCCGTAGGGGTGTGATCGCCCTGATTGGCCCCACCCTCTCCCAGCAAGCCTTCGCCGCCGATCCGATCGCCCAGCGCCAAGGCGTCCCTGTTGTCGCTCCCTCCAACACCGCCCAGGGCATTCCGCAGATCGGCTCCTTCATCAGCCGGGTGTCAGCCCAGAGCTCGGTGATCGCGCCGCTCTCCCTCGATGAAGCGCTGGAACGGGATCCCGAGATCAGCCGCGTTGCGGTGTTTTTCGCCCAAGACGACGCTTACAGCACCGCCGAAACGGCGATTTTCCAAAAGGCTTTGGCCCAAAGGGGCCTCACACCGGTCAGCGTCCAGCGCACCCAACTGGCCGACAACGACTTCCAGAACCCAATCACAGCCGCCCTGCAGCAGAAGCCGCAGCTGGTGGTGATCTCAGCTCAAGCCGTGGATGGCGGCAACCTGATCCGTCAACTACGGGAGCTGGGCTACCGCGGCCAGATTGTGGTAGGCAACGGCCTCAACACGCCCAACATCTATCCAATCTGCCAACGCTGGTGCGACGGCGTGCTGATCGCCCAGGCCTACAGCCCCGACCTCAACACCCCGATCAATCAAACCTTCCGGCGCCTGTTCCAAGAGGCCAATGGCAACAGCACCCCCGGGCAGATCACGGCCCAGGCCTGGACCGCTTACCAGGTGCTGTTCGAGGCGCTACAGCGACTGCAGGAGCGCGGTGGGCTGGACGGTGTGACCTTGGGTGAGGCCCGGCGGCGGCTGATGCAGGAATTACTCGCAGGGACCTACGACACGCCCTTGGGTCCCATTCATTTCCGCCCTGATGGGGAAGTGGTGCAAGGCCGTTTTTATGTGGCTGTGGTCACGATGGAGGCCAACGGACGCGATGGCCGCTTCCGCTTGGTGCGCAGCATTGATGTGAACACCGCTGCCGGAGGCCCCACACCATGAGCGCCGCGCTGCTGCAGATCCTGCTGAACGGCGCCGCCAGTGGCGGTGTGTATGCGCTGGTCGCCCTGGGCTACACGCTGATCTTTTCGGTGCTGGGGGTGATCAACTTCGCCCAGGGCGCCCTGTTCAGCCTGGGCGGCTACTTCACCTTTCTGCTGATGGGCGGGCGGATTGGGGTGAACGGCGCCCTACCGGGCTGGCATCTGCCCGTAGCCTTGCCGTTCTGGATGGCGCTGCTGCTGGCTGCCATCGGAGCTGGTGTGGTTGCCCTACTGGTGGAACGGGTGGCCTTCGCACCGCTGCGCCGCCGCGGTGCCGACCCCCTGCTGTCGCTGATCACCAGCTTGGGCGCTGGCGTGGTGCTGGTGAATCTTCTGCAGATCCTGATGGGTGCCGAGGGGTATGCGTTCCCCTCTGGATCAGCGGCACTGGCGGGCCTACCAGAGGCACTGTTCATCGGCGGCGCCCGGATCCGCACCGTGCAAGTGGTGCTGCTGTTGATCTCGGCACTGGCCGTGGCAGCACTCACGCTCTGGCTGGAGCGGAGCCGCACAGGCCAGGCCATGCGAGCGGTGGCCGAAGATCCCACCGCCGCAAGGTTGATGGGCATCAACAGCGGAGCCATCGTTCGGCTCGCCTTCCTGCTCAGCGGCATGCTGGCCGGGCTGGGTGGGGGCCTGACCGGGCTCAGCGTGAGCCTGGCCGGTCCCTACTTCGGTATCAGCTTCGGCCTCAAGGGCCTGGCGGTGCTGGTGTTGGGCGGCTTGGGCAGCGTGCCAGGCGCGATCGCCGGCGGCTTGCTGATGGGCCTCGCCGAGGCTCTGATTCCCTCAGAAGCCTCCGGTTGGCGCGATGCGCTGGCCTTCGCCGTGCTGTTCGCTGTTCTGGTGCTGCGCCCCAGTGGCCTGCTGGGGCGTCGCCTGATGGAGAAAGTCTGAGCGATGCCTGACAACGGCCTGTTGGTGCAGATGATCCTCGGCGCGCTGCTGGGCCTCTCGGTGTATCTGCCCATGGCTGCGGGCCAGCTCTCTCTGGCTACACCAGCCTTTTATGCGGTGGGCGGCACGCTGGCGGCCCTGATGGCCACCCACGCAGACCACCAGGGAACCATCAGCCTCGGCGCCGTTCTCTGGGAAATGGTGGTGGCTGGGGCGCTCACGGCAGCGTTGGCGGCACTGGTGGGGCTACCGGTGCTGCGCTTGCGGGGGATCTATCTGGCGATCGCCACGATCGCCCTCGTGGAAATTGTGCGGGTTGCGATCCTCAATCTTCCCTTCACCGGTGGCGCCACCGGCATCTTCGGCATCCCACAGCCGTTTGGGCAGCCGCTTGGCTACATCGGCCTCAGCGGCGGGCTGCTCGCCCTCGCCGGCTGGGGCTGTCAGCGGCTGGAGGGCAGTCGGTTGGGACGAGCCATGGCCGCCATCCGCGACGACGAGCTGGCCACCCGTTGCATGGGGATCAACACCACCCGCGTGAAGCTGACCGCCTTTGTGGCCAGTGCTGCCCTGGCGGGTGTGACGGGCGTGATCGCGGCGCACTACCTCAATACCTGGAACGCGAGGCAGGGCAGTTTCGACGTGGCGATCACCACGCTGGCCTTTGTCATCTTGGGGGGCTCGCGCAGCTGGCTCGGCCCCGTGATCGGCGGCCTGCTGCTCACCGCTCTACCGGAACTGCTCCGCCCCGTGGGTGATCTTCGCCTGGTGCTGTTCGGCCTGGTGATTTTGCTCGGGCCCGTGTTCTTCCCCCAGGGCCTGATCACCCCAGAGCTGCTGGAGAGGCTGGGCCGGTGGGATCTGCGGAGGCTGAAACCATGAGCGAGCAGACGGCTCCTCTCGAACTGCAGGGCGTCAGCCGCCGCTTCGGCGGGCTGCAGGCCCTCAGCGAGGTGAGCTTCAGCGTGCAGGAGGGAGAGATCTTCGGGCTCATCGGGCCCAACGGCGCAGGGAAAACCACGTTGTTCAATCTGCTCTCGGGCGTCACACCACCTTCAAGCGGGGTGATCCGCTGGCGCGGCAAACCCTGCCATGGCCTCAGCCCAGACGCACTCAACCGCCTGGGCATTGCCCGCACCTTTCAAAACCTGCGACTGTTCGGTGGGCTCACAGTGCTGGAAAACGTGCTGGTCGCCCTGCACCACCAATCTGGAGCCCAGCTCGAACAGCAAGCCCTGGCCTTGCTGGAGGAGTTGGGATTGGCTGACTTGGCCGAGCGCCGAGCCGATGAACTCGCCTACGGCAACCGCCGCCGGCTGGAGATCGCCAGGGCCTTAGCCACCAAGCCAACACTGCTGCTGCTGGATGAACCCGCCGCCGGCATGAATCCCAGCGAAAAAGAACAGCTCTGCGCCTTGCTGGCTGAGATGCGGCAGCGCCATCAACTCACCTTGATCGTGATTGAGCATCACGTGCCGCTGCTGATGCAGCTTTGCCAGCGCATGGCCGTGCTGGACTTTGGCCGGCTCATCGCCCTGGGCAACCCGGAACAGATCCGAACCGATCCCCGGGTGATCGAGGCCTACCTGGGGGGTGCCCGGTGAACAGCATGGCTCTGCTGGAACTGGATCAGCTGCAGGTGCACTACGGCAGTGTGCAGGCCTTGGCGGGCGTGTCGCTCCGGGTCAACCGCGGGGAGTTCGTGTGCCTGCTGGGCTCCAATGGAGCCGGCAAAAGCACAACCCTGAAGGCCATCTCGCGCCTCATACCGGCCACGGGTGGGCAACTTCGCTGGCGCGGCGGCGATCTGGCCGGCGTGCCAGCCCACCGCACCCTCAGGCTGGGGATCGGCCACTGCCCAGAGGGCCGGCGGCTGCTCAACCGCCAAACGGTGGCCTTCAACCTGGAGCTGGGCGCGTACCTCCGCCGCGACCGCGACGGCATCACCCGCGATCTGGATCGCTGTTATGCGTTGTTCCCCCGCCTGGCGGAACGTCGGCGCCAGCAGGCTGGCTCACTCTCCGGTGGAGAGCAGCAGATGTTGGCGATCGCCCGCGCACTGATGGGCCAGCCTGAACTGCTGATGCTGGACGAGCCCAGCTTGGGGCTCGCTCCGAAACTGGTGGCGGAGGTGATGGCCGTGCTGGCCAACCTGCACGAGCAAGGGCAAACCATCCTGCTGGTGGAACAGAACGCCCAGGCCGCACTTGAGATTGCCGATCGCGGTTATGTGCTGGAGGCCGGGCGGCTGCAACTCGAAGGCTCGGCGAGGGATCTGCTTGGAAATGCCCAACTCAGAGCCGCGTATCTCGGTGAGTGAACACGGGGCTGACAGACCTGAGCCTGCCCGCCAGAGTTTGCAAAGGATGATCTAAACCACGATCCGCCATGATCAAAGCCTGCGTCGGCCTGGGTCGCGACTTATTAGCGAGCCGATGGAGCTTGCTGCTCATCTTCACCATTGCCGCTCTCTTTGCACACATCGATGAAGGCTTACCAATTAGCCAGCTGATCGGCTGGTTTGTGATCTGCGGGCTCGGGCTTGTGCCATTGGCTCGGATGATCGCTGAAATGGTGGAAGCCCTAGCCGACCGACTGGGCGATCGCATCGGTGGATTAATCAGCGTTGCCTTGGGCAACCTGGTGGAACTGGTGGTGTCCTTCACAGCGCTGGCCAGTGGCTTGTATCACCTGGTGGTGATCTCCGTGGCCGGAGCCGTGATCACCAATTGCCTGCTGGTGCTCGGTATCAGCACCTGCGTTGGAGCACGCAAGAAGGCAACCATCGAAATTCACCCCTACAGCACTGGGTTACAGAGCCAGCAGCTGCTGATCAGCACGATTTTCCTAGCAGTACCCACCGTCTTCCACCTCGCCACTCGCTTTTCAAAGCAAACAGCCGAAACGGCGATGCTCAGCGAAGGGAGCAATGTATTTGACAGCTTTGCAACGTATTCGCTGATCGTCTCAATCCTTGTCCTGGCCTTCTACCTCCTCTCGTTTGTCTACCAATTAGGCACAGGCAGGAGCCTGTACTTGCGCGAAGAGTCCGAGCAGCTCTTACCCCCAGAAGGGAAGAAAGAGCCCATCGCAAGCCTGATCATCATGCTTTTACTGATCAGCGTGGTGCTTGTTGGAGTTTCCGAGAATCTGGTTGAGTCCTTGCAGCTCATGGTTGATGGCGCACACCTCAACCCACTGTTTGTCGGTCTTTTCCTTTTGCCACTTTTTGGTTCATTCTCAGAAGCCCTGATCTCAGTGAAGGCAGCGGCCACTAACAGGATGGATCTGGCGATGGCCAGCACAGTTGAATCAAGCGTTCAACTGCTGTTGTTCGTGATGCCGTTGCTAGTAATTTGCGGTGTACCAATGGGGAGGTACTTGCATTTGGCCGTTCCAGTCACGTCGCTCTTCAGCCTTGGAGCAACGGTTCTAGCCGTCCATTGGATTACCGAAAACAGAAAACTGAGCTGGTATGAAGGCTCAATGCTGCTCACCCTCTATGCCGTGATCGCCGTTGGCACCTTCTTCCTCGCGGCGTAATGGAGCCCACCAGATCCAATAACGCATCGTGGATCATCCGCAGCAAGCTACCAGGAAGGCTGCGAGTTTCTTGTAGCGACCTTGCCCATTCAAATCTATTGCGCCATCACTGCGCAGTCACGCTGAATGCTTGCCACTGGGTACACCAATTCAGAATCAATCCGCTGAATGGCAACCTCATCCTGCATTTCCCAACGCAGCGCAGCAAGCTCGTACCGCAGCTCTTGGAGAGATCACTCTCCATAGATGAGGTCAACAATGTCGACCTTGAAGACATTGCCAAGATCGGCGAAGGCTGGCGCTCGAGTGAAGAGAGCCGAGCTGCAATCCGGCATGCCATGCGCTTCGGCGCACTTTTGGTAGCCGATGCTTTCCTACCGATTCCAGCCTTCATCATGATCGGGGGAGCGGCACTCTCTCTCACCCCAACACTCAAAGAAGTGATCACGCATTGGAGGCATAAGCGGGAACTATCTCCAGAATCGCTTGAACTCGCCTTTGCTGGAGCGCTGATTAGCCAAGGTCACGCGAGCGAAACGCTACTCGATATCGTGCTTGGCGACAGCAGCAATGCGATCGCGGGCATGGCCGCTGGGGAAGACGAGCCCCACAGCAAATCACGAGAATTTTTCAGATATATCAGCGAAGAAGTGAGCCTGGAGCCAGCGGGCAAGCGAAAGGCAAGGATTCCACTCAAGAATGCAAAGATTGGAGACACCTATCGCATCGGCTCCCACGCCCACGTGTATCTCAGGAGCACGGTGATCGAGGGCGAACTGATCGTGATCAACCGACTATTCGATGGAGACTGGAGGCCATATATCCTCAAAAGAGGCGATACAGCTCACCCTGGAGCCCTGATCATCAAAGGAGACGCCACCCTTGAAGTGAAGAAGGAAATTAGTGATCACATTCATTTCATTGAGGCTTTTAGCCAAGATCGCTCGAATGAGCATCAAGCCAACATCGCCACCACAATCGAGACGCTGAACGCCAAGCTCACTCCAATACTGCTGGGTGCCGGAGCGATCATGACCGGATTCGGCGCAGCAGAACGAGCGCTTGGACTGCTTCAGTTCACACCCTATCAATCCTGGAAATCGATACGAACAAGTGCACGACTCACCGCGATTTACAATCTCGGCTTGCAAGGCATTCACTTCAATAACATCGACAGCCTGCTCACGATCGGGAAAGCCAAACATATCATCATCAGCCGAAGCTGCCTGGACCGCATCGGTGGTATCAAAACACGCGAACATGTGAATCGCGATAGCGGAACACGCAAAGGGGAGCTTCTACGCATCCTCGCCGGCGTGCAGAATTATCTCACGAACACAGATCACGTGAAGATATGGTCTGATCAATTGAGCCATATCCCCAACCCTGCTGAGATTCAAAGCATTCAGCTGGGCAACCTCCTCACCGAAGGATGGCTGGTTGAACTGAGCAACGGGCGACAACTCACCATCCACGAACAACCCCAGACTCCCGACCATATCCCCCAATCTCACCTTGACCCCCTGGAGATCAACGAAAATGGAAATCTCCTAGGCCATGTTGAACTGGTTACGACACCTGGAAGCGACTGGATAGCAGCCTGCCGAGCATTAAAAGACATCGGAACCAACATCCATATCGTAGGCAGTGATACTCGAAACAGGATGCTTGAGATCGCACATTCTTTAGAGATCAAGGAGGCCTCAGATCTCCACGGCAGCATGGATGCAAAAGAAAGGCTTGACCTTGTCCAAACATTGCAGAGCAAGGGTGGGGCCGTGATCTATGTTGGCTATCTTCTGTGCGACCTTCCTGCACTCACAGCCGCAGACGTTTCCATGTGCATCGATGTTGATTCTGACAGCGCTGTCACCGGAGCTGTCTGCGATATCCGGCTTGGTGCAGATCCACAATGGCTAGCCAGACTCATCCAAATCAGCCGCAGACTTGAACGCACAGAGGCAAGCAACTTCAACATGATCTCAAGCTGTAGCATTGCAACGGGCGTTGCCGCAACAGCTGGGCTCGTGAGCCCCCTCAGCACCGTGCTGCTATCCAACATCCCGATGTTCCTAGCCGAATTGCGCAATATCGCCAGCACACAAAGCAATCCATCAGCATAAATAGCCTCATGCCGTAATTTGACAGCACCTTAGGATTGAGCGCACTTGGTCCAGCAAGTTCAAAGTAGTTAGAAACAGCAGTTTGCTTGTTACAGAAGCAACAACAGCAGCCTGGCTTAGCTGGCTGGCTACCCAGGTACGAGCACACCAAAAGCGGGGCTAGCAAGCTCGCTACTGACAAACGAAGCGATTCCCGGCAAACTGAGAGCAGCCGCGAGCGCAAGGCATGCAACGCTCCTCCCTTGATTCCAGCAATCAGTGGACGGTGCGCAGCAGCCTGCCCACCCGCCTTCGCCTGAGCTGCGATGAACTAGCCAGTTCACCGGTGCTCCGCCACCACTGCGCCGTGACGCTCACCTGCTGCCACTGGCTGCACGGATTCAGAATCAATCACTTCAATGGCAACATCGTGCTTCGTTTCCCGAAGCACCGAAGAGCGGATGTTGAGCCCCTATTGGAACTGGCGCTAAAAGTTCCCACGATCGACGATGAACTCATTGCCCCTCTCGGCGATCTAAGAGCGGCTCGATGGCAAGCCAACTCATCCGGTCGCATGGCACTCCGGCATGGAAGCTACATCGGAGCAGTATTACTTGCGGAGGCATTATTCCCGGTACCACTCGCAATCATGACAGCCGCAGCGATATGCAGCTTAATCCCGATATTCAAAGAGATCCAACACCGTCTTCAGCACAAGGAATATCTAGGTCACGAGTCACTCGAACTTGCTTTTTCTGGACTTCTGATTAGCCAAGGCTTAGGGGGAGAAGCCCTTCTCGATCAGATGTTCAACGACGCAACGGAGTCGGTCAAGGGCGTTGTTTCCGGAGAAGAGGAATTCCAAGCCGAATCCGAAGAACTGATTGATCGTCTCGGCGAATATATGCATTTAGAACTTGTCAACACCACAAAAGACAGCATCAGACTTTCCGAAGCAAGCGCGGGGGACCGTTACAGAGTCTCCCTACAGTCACATATCTTTCTCGTCAGCACGGTCATTGAAGGTGATTTCATCGTTTTGAATCGGCTGTACGACGGAGACTGGAAGCCTCGCCATCTCAAAGCAGGAGACGAGGTTCACGCAGGTGGCTTCGTAATCAAAGGCTCTGGACTTCTAGAAGTGAAGAAAGCTCTGAGAGATCATTCTGACTATCACATACCGAAGCGTCACCATCGGCCAGACTTGACGCAAGGAGAAGTAGAGAAAAATATCAATACATACTACAGATGGATGACACCTGTCCTGCTCGGCGCAGGCGGACTTTCCCTGACGTTTGGCGCCACAGAGAGAGCTCTGGGCCTCTTTCAATTCACGCCGGTGTATTCCTGGGAGACAAGCAGCATCTCAGCAAAGCTCACCGCACTGGCCACGTTACAGCTTCACGGAATTCACCTCAACGACCCTGACGCATTTATTGCGCTTGGAAAGGTAGATCATGTGGTGATCAGCAGAAGCTGCCTTGATCGCATGGGCGGCATCAAAACACACGAACACATCAACCTCAGCAGCGGCGCAAAGAAGGGCGACCTACTCAGAATTCTTGCCGGAATTCAAGACTTTTTACTTGACAATGACGACGTACCCATCTGGTCAGACCAGTTGCACAAAGTTCACAATCCCACTGAAGTGATCGACGTCGAGATCAACGACCTACTCACACATGGCTGGGCCATCCACCTCGCTGACGGACGACAGCTTCAATTGCGCGAACTCAGACAGGCAGCAGCAGAAATCAACCAACGCCATCTCAATCCTCTAGAAATCTGGGAAGGCGAAACCTTCCTAGGATACGTTGATCTACTCACAGAGCCGGGGCCTGGCTGGAGCGGCGTTTGCGAAGCACTGGAAGACCTTGGCATCAATGTACATGTTGTCGGCGTCGATAGCAGTGCGAAGATGCTTGATCTCGTGAAATCACTCCGAATCCGTACGGAACATATCTATGGTCAGTTTCACGCTAAAGAGCGCATGGAACTCGTGAGCGAGCTCCAGGCCAGTGGAGCCGGAGTCGCCTATATCGGATACGTGCTCAGCGATATGCCTGCACTCTCTCAGGCAGACGTCTCTATCGGCATTGAGGTTGACGCCGACAGCATTTTTACTTCCTGCATCTGCGACATCGTGATTGGGCCCGATGTGCACTGGCTTCCGCGCATGATCATGCTTAGCCGAAGAGTGAACAAAACTACAACAAGTAATTTCGGATTGCTCTTGAGCACAAGTCTGGCAACAGCCATCGGATCTGGTCTGAACTGGTTCAGTCCTCTCGCCACTGTTTTACTCTCGGATATACCTGTTGTGTTAGCGGGCTTGCGCAACATTGCTTCCATGAACACCCACGGAGTGCTCGAAAGCCATGACTACAAACACAGAACGCATCAGGTCATCGAAAAACGCGCCATGGCTTGCCGCCTGCCAAGCGCACGTCCGCGTCATAGCTCAGAGCCCACGAGCGTTCTGGCTCCAGCCACCCCCTAAGGCCGTTCCGCGACAGCTGCAGCGTCCAAACGCCGTGGATCTGCCACTCCATGGCTGCCTTGCATCTGATCCACCGATCCTCCTGTTCCATAGCGCACTTCCACGGAATTAGCAGAGCCCATCGCAGGCACCAAGCGCCATTGATGCCCACGATCCTGGAGAAGGCGCAGGGTGTCAGGGCTGAAACCCTGCTCCACGCTGATCTGATCCGGCCAGAGCTGACTGTGAATGCGCGGTGCCGCCACCGCAGAAGCCAGATTGAGCCCATGCACCAAACGATTGAGCAGCACCTGCAGCACCGTGGTGATGATGCGGCTGCCGCCGGGGCTACCGGTGGCGAGCAGCGGTGAATCATCCGGGCGATACACCAGGGTCGGCGTCATCGAACTGAGGGGGCGGCGCCCTGGGGCGATCGCGTTCTGGCTGCCTTGGCGCAGCCCATAGGCATTCGGAGCACCCGGCTTCGCGGTGAAGTCATCCATCTCGTTGTTGAGCAGGAAGCCTGCTCCCGGCACCGTGATGCCGTTGCCGTAGGCGGTGTTCAACGTAGTGGTGGTGGCTACCAGGCCGCCATCGCGGTCGACCACCGACAGGTGGGTGGTGTTGGTGCCCTCCCCCACCAGCGGGCTGGGTTCAGCCTCGAGCTCGGCGGCCGGCCGGTGGCGGTCGGCGCGAATGCGTTGGCGTTGCTCCGTGGCATAGGGATCACTGAGGAGACGATCCAGCGGCATCGCCACCTGATCAGGATCCCCCAGCAGGCGATTGCGGTCGCGGTAGGCGAGGTTCATCGCCTCCACCATCACGTGGATCGTGGCAGCACTGTTGAGACCTGTAGCGGCCAGGTTGAGGGGCTCGAGCACCTTGAGCAACTGCAGCAAAGTGGCGCCACCGCCGCTGGGGGGCGGCATGGTAACGACCCGATGGCCCTGGAAGCTGGCCTGCAACGGCGTGACCCAGGGCGCTTGATAGGCCGCCAGATCTGCTCGGCTGATCAGGCCACCACGGCTCTGCATCAACGCAGTGAGCTGCCGCGCCAACCGGCCCCGATAGAAACAGCTGGCACCCTGCTGGGCGATGCAGCGCAGGCTCGCCGCCAGCTCAGGCTGCCGCAGCCGCTCACCAGGCTGATACGGCTGGCCGCCGGGCTTGAAAAATTGGCGGGCACTGGCGGGATGCGCCTTCAGCAGTGGTGCGGCGGCCGCCAAGGACGCGCTCAATTCCGCCCCCACCGGGAAGCCCTGTTCGGCCAAATCAATGGCGGGCTGCATCACCGCCGCCAGCGGCAAACACCCGTAGCGCGCCTGCACCCGGGTGAGACCAGCCACCGTGCCAGGCACACCGGTGCTCAGCAGGCTGCGCAAGGCCCGCTCCCGGTTCACGCTGCCGTCGGGATTGAGAAAGAGATCAGGGCCCGCCCCCTGGGGCGCTGTTTCACGGAAATTCAGAGCCACGGCTTCGCCACGCCCCACCGCGAGGGCCTGGGGCGGTGAGGCCTCCCGGGCCACAGCGCTGCAAGTGCTGATCCGGCCGCGCCGCGGCAGCCAGAGCACTAAAAACCCACCACCACCGAGGTTGCCTGCCTGGGGCAGCGTGACCGCCAGCGCAAACGACGTGGCCACGGCCGCATCTACCGCATTGCCCCCCTGGCGCAGGATCTGCGCACCAACCGCCGCCGCCTGCGCCTCCTGGGCGGACACCATCCCGCCGCTGGATTCCACCGGGTGGAATCGCTGCGCCTGCTCCTGCAGCAGGTTGGCGTGGGCTGGGGTGCAGGCGATGGCTGCAGCGAATCCGAGGAGAAGGCGTTGGTGCAGCACTGGGGCGATGAACACAAACACGTTCGCAGTCTGGATATCCACGGATATCCGCCTGCGGAGACCCACTTACACCAACGACACACCTCCATACCCCCCACCCCCTGGCGTTTCCACCCGCACCCGATCGCCCACCTCCAGCTCCACCGCCACGCTGCCGGGCAACAGCTCGACGGCACCATTGGCGCGGCGCAGGCTGTTCTGGCCGCAGCAACCCGCGTCGCCGCCGGCCAATCCGAAAGGGGCCACCACGCGGCTACCGCTCAGCAGCGACAACGTGATCGGCTCGAGGGCTTGCAGCTCCCGCACCACCCCATCGCCCCCGCGCCAGCGGCCGGAGCCGCCGCTGCCGTGGCGGATCGCGAACCGCTCCAGCCGCACGGGCAGGCGCTGCTCCAGGATCTCCGGATCGGTGAGGCGGGAGTTGGTCATGTGCGACTGCACCGCTGAGGCGCCCGCAAAGCCCTCACCTGCGCCGGTGCCGCCGCAGATCGTTTCGTAGTACTGGCAGCGCTCGTTGCCGAAGCTCAGGTTGTTCATCGTGCCCTGGGCCGCCGCCATCACACCCAGCGCCGCAAACAAGGCATTGGCAACCGCCTGGGAGGTTTCCACGTTGCCGGCCACCACGGCTGCTGGAGGCTGGGGGTTCAGCACGGAACCCTTCGGCACCACCAGCTCGAGCGGCTCAAAACAACCGGCATTCAGCGGGATTGGCTCCTGCACCAGGCAGCGGAACACGTAAAGCACCACCGCCTTGGTGATCGCCAGGGGAGCGTTGAGGTTGCTGGTCTGCTGAGGCGAAGAGCCACCGAAATCGATCCGCGCGCGGCGGCGTGCGTGATCCACCTGAACGGCCACCACAATCTCGGTGCTGCAGTCCATCCGCACCCGCGCCTCGCCATCGGCGAGCTGATCGATCACCCGGCGCACGGCTTCAGCGGCATGGTCCTGCACCTGAGCCATCGCGCTGCCCACCGCATCGAGCCCCTGGCTCTGGATCAACTCCTGCAGCCGCTCCACCCCAAGGTGATTAGCCGCCACCTGGGCCTGCAGATCAGCCATCAGCTGATCGGGGTTGCGCACCGGAAAGGCTCCTGCTCCGAGCCGTTCACGCCAGTGGGCCTCCAGCAAGGAGCCATGGCGCACCAGAGAAACGTTGTTGATCAGCACTCCTTCCTGCTCGATGCTGGTGCTGTGGGGCGGCATCGAGCCGGGGGTGATCCCGCCCACATCGGCGTGATGGCCGCGACTGGCCACAAACGCCACCAGGTGATCGCCTGAAAACACCGGACTGATCACCGTGAGATCCGGCAGGTGGGTGCCGCCGTTGAACGGGTTGTTGGACACCACAGCATCCCCTGGGGCTAGGGGCTCCAGGGCACCGCTCTGCACATCGCGCAGCAAGGCCACAACGCTCTCCCCCATCGAACCCAGATGCACAGGAATGTGCGGAGCGTTGGCCACCAGGCCACCGGCCGCATCAAAGAGCGCACAGGAAAAGTCGAGCCGCTCGCGGATGTTCACCGAAGCGCTGGTTTGCTGCAGGCGCGTGCCCATCTGCTCGGCGATCGCCATAAAGCGATGGCTGAACAACTCCAGCTGGATGGGATCCAACGGGCACTCGCTGGCGGTGAGCGGAGACCGAGGTGCCACGGCCTGCTGCTCCAGCAGCAGTTCACCCGCCGGCAGCACGCGCGCGCTCCAGCCCGGCAACAGCAGGATCGTGCCCGTGGCCTCGGCAATCAGGGCCGGACCGATGAGCTGTTGATCCATCGCCAGGTGTTCGCGCCGCCACAACGGCGCGCTCTGCCAAGCACCACCGATATGCAGCTGCACCGAACACGGTGAGGCCTGGTTTGGATCCCTCTCTGCGGGAGGCAACACGTGCAACGGCTCACCCGGCCAGGTGAGCTCCAGCGAGAAACGCTCCACCTCAGGCAACCCGGCCACTCCATCCGGCCTGGAGGGGAGGTAGCCATAACGGGCCCGATAGGCCTGCTCAAACGCCTGCACCAGCGCCACCGCGCTGATCTGCTGCGGCCAGGGCACCGGCAAAGCCTGATCCGAGCCCGGCCAGCGCAGGTGCAGCAAGCGATCCAGCCGCACTCCACCATCAACACCAACTCCGCCCGGGAGATGGGACTGAAGCAGCCGCGCAACCCGCTGTTCCAGCTGCGGCAGCAGCGCATCACTGAGGCGCTCAGCCACGCTCTGCTCGAGCACCTGCCCCTGATCGGCCAGGCCGATGCCATAGGCCGACAGCACTCCTGCCAGGGGATGGAGCAACACCTGGCGCATTCCGAGCAGCTCGGCCAACGCGCAGGCGTGCTGGCCGCCCGCGCCGCCGAAGCTGCACAGCACCGCCTCCCGCAGATCGTGGCCCTGCTGGATCGATATGCGCCGGATCGCCTCCGCCATGCGCTCGAGCGCCACGGCCAACGCGCCTTCGGCGGCCTGCTCAGGGCTGCAGCCCATGGCGGCAGCCAACGCCTTGAACTGCTGCTGCACCACCCCGAGATCCAGGGGCTGATCGCCATCGGGGCCAAACACCGCCGGGAAATGCTGCGGCTGCAGCCGGCCCAGCAGCAGGTTGGCATCAGTGATCGTGAGCGGGCCGCCGCGCCGATAACAGGCTGGCCCTGGATCAGCCCCTGCTGAGGCCGGCCCCACCGCCAGCCGCAGGCCATCGAAGCTCAGGCAGGAGCCACCGCCGGCCGCCACGGTGTGGATCGCCAGCATCGGGGCCTGGATCGGAACGCCGCCCAACTCCACCTGCTGCTGGCGGGACCAGGCGCCCTCCACGTAGCAAACATCGGTGGACGTGCCTCCCATATCGAAGCCAACGATCCGAGGGAAGCCAGCTGCCGCTGCCGTGCGGGCGGCCCCCACCAGCCCGCCGGCCGGACCCGAGAGCAGCGTGTCTTTGGCATGCAGCGCCTCAGGAGCGGTGAGCATCCCGCTGGATCGCATCACCTGCAGGGGCACATGGTTGCCCAGATCCGCCCGAAGCTGCTGGAGATAAGCGCGCAGCACCGGAGCAACCGCCGCCTCCAAAACCGTGGTGTGCCCCCTGGGCACCAAACGCGGCAAGGGGCTCACCTGGTGCGACAGGGCAATCTGCTCGAAGCCCAACGCCGCCAACCAGGCGCCGATCGCCAGCTCATGGCTCGGATTGATCACGCTGTGCAGCAGAGCCACAGCAACACTGCGGATGCCATCGGCCCAAGCCTGCTGCACCTGCAAGCGCAGCTCCTCCGCAAGCAGCAACGGCTCCAACTCCGCGCCGTTGGCATCGATGCGCCCTGGAACCTCGATCACGCGCTGATACAGCGGATCAGGGCGCTCAATCGCTAGAGCAAAAAGATTGGGGCGGTGCTGATCGCCGATGCGCAGCAGATCGGCAAAGCCCTGATTCACCACCAGCAAGGTGGGCGCGCCGTTGTGCTCGAGGAAGGCATTGGTGGCCACCGTGGTGCCGAGCCGCACCTCCTCAATCCAACCCTCCGGAATCGGCGCATCGGCTGAACCGATCCCGAGCAGGCGGCGGATGGCACACACCGCCGGATCTCCCGGCTGATCAGGCTGCACCGAGAGAATCTTCTCCACCAGCAGCTCACCCTGCGGTGAGCGCGCCACCACATCGGTGAAGGTGCCGCCGCGGTCAATCCAGAAGCGCCAGCGGCCCTGGGCCATGTGCAGCTGCCATGCGCTGGAGCAACTCTACGAAGGCTGCTGCTGCATGCCTGCCCTTGGCCGATGCTGGGGGCTTGCGATCGCTCCCACGTGGTTGAGCAGGACGTGCTGGCCGCTCTCGACGGGCTTCTCTGGCTGCGCACCGGGGATGCTGTGGCCGAGCGGCTTGGAATCAGCCAACCCAGCGTGTCGCGCATGGCGCGCCGCTACCTGCGCCTGTTCGACATCAAGGGCCACAAGCTGGATGGCGAATGGGACCTGATTGGCAACGAGCCGCTGCTGGCGGCAGAGCGGCGGGTGCATCAGATCGCGCGCTGGATGGGGCACCGGCCCCTGCGCCTCGAGGCCACCTACTGGTCGGGGCCGCTGTTATGCACACCGGTGCCCGAGGGCTGGACGCTGGGGCAATGCAACATCGTGGGTGTGCAGCGCAACTGGGAGCTGCTGCGAGAGCGGATCGTGGATGTGTGGCTCACTGGCCGGCCCGACCTCCCCGACACCAACGATCCCGATCTCACCAGCCTCTGCCTGTCGCACATGCCCGTGCACTGCCTGGTGGGAGAATGCCACCCCCTGCTGAATCGGCCGTCGCTGAGCTTTGCCGATCTAGCCGCGTTCCCGAGCCTGGCGCTGCCGGCCAAGGCCTACCCGGAATTTGAACAGGCGCTGCGCAAGATCGGGCTCTGGAGCTCACCCGTGCGGATGAAGCGCTACCAGCAGCAGCTGTGGGAGGGCAAAACGGAGCAGGAACTCACGATTGGCTATGGCACGGCGCTGAGCCTGAAGCTGCCCGGGCCAGCCATGCATCGCTTGCCGCTCCAGCTGCCGATCCAATCCGGCGAAGCCCTGGTGGTGCGGCGAGATTTTGCACACAAACCCCAGTTCCAGCAGCTGGCGCAGACGCTGCACACACGCCTGAGCCAGCTGGCTGCTGAGCTGCCAGAAATTGAGATGCTGCCGCTGCCGTTCAGCGGTAGTTCTGAAACTGCAGCGGCACCTCCACGTCCTGAGCCTTCAGGAGATTGATGGCGGCCTGGAGGTCGTCCTTGCTCTTGCCGGTCACCCGCAGCGCATCACCCTGAATCGCCACGGTCACCTTCTTGAGCTCATCACGCACGGTTTTGCTGAGCTTTTTGGCGAGGTCTTGCGTGAGGCCTTTGCGGAGCTTCACCTCCTGCTTCACGCGGTTGCCGCCCACGGGCTCGGGCGTCTGAAAATCGAAGATCTTCAAGGAGAGGTCGCGCTTGGTGGCCTTCTGACGCAGCACGTCTTCCACCGCCTGCAGGGTCATGTCGCTGGCGGTGGTGATCGTGAAGCTGGTCTCCTCCAGGTCGATCTCGGTGTTCGAGTCCTTGAGGTCGTAGCGGGTCGACACGTCGCGGCGCACCTGATCAAGGGTGTTCACCAACTCCTGACGGTCGAAGTCGGAAACCACGTCGAAGGAATAGGTGTCGGCCATGGGCAGAGCAGCGGCAACGGCAGGAACTGAGCCCAGCCTAGAAAAGGAGGCTGAATCAACCCACCGGCAGCTCGCCGCCCCATCCCCGCATGCATTCCGCCTTTGCCTGGTCGCTCTGTCTGGCCGCCGGTGTGGTGGTCGCCAGCCTGGTGCCCCTGGGCGCCGCCCGCTCCCAGGCCGACTTCACCGTGGCGGATCTAGCGGCACCGCGCGCCATGTTCGATCGCCTGCCGGAGTGGGGCAAACGCGCCAACTGGGCCCACCTCAACAGCTTTGAAGCGTTTGCGCTCTTCGCCCCGGCGGCGCTGCTCTGCCTGATCGCTGAGGTGAGCAGCGGAGCAGCGATTGCAGCGGCCTGGAGCTATCCCGCCCTGCGCCTGACCTACATCGCCGCCTATGTGGCCAACGTGCCGCCATTGCGCTCGCTGTGCTGGGCCGGGGCGATGACCTGCACGGGAGTCCTTTACGTCGCAGGAATCACAAACCTTCCATAAACGTGCTTACACACCAAAATATGAAGAGATTCTGGCCATTTGAACAACGCAGAGAGCACTGGCTACGTTTCGCACATAAACCCTTTAATTCCCGTGGCCAAGAAGTACAGGTTCACCATTCTGGGTGACGTCACCAATGCCAGCAGCGTCACCGAAGTTGGCTACAACTACAACTTCAAAGGCAGAACGCTAGGACAAGGCTCCGTCGGAAGCAACGGAGATTTCTCACTCAGTTTCAAGTCCAACAAAAAGAACGTCAGGGGTGAAATTGAGTTCGAGAAACTAAATTCTGCTGGCAGCGGAAATTTCGTAAGCAATTCACTTGAGTACTCGCTCACATCCAATGAATCCCAGGCCTTCAAGGCCAAGTCGAAGAAGTCACCTCAAATATTTACTTACTCCTTCTCGCTAAGCAACCCCGTCAACCCGCTACCCCCTCCGAATCCCGAAGCCAGCCGGATCACCCTCACCACATTCCAGGACATTTACTCCACTACGCAGGGAGGGCAAGTCATTGGCGGCACATTCACGCCAAATAACGAACGGTTCACTACAGGTCAAGACATCGTCGAAGCCGCAGCTGGAACGCTCGGCCAAGACGACACACTCACTGACACTTCAAGCAATGACAATGATGAACTTCGCCTCACCACCACGGCAAACAGCAGTCTACTGAGGTCCCTGGCAGATGTGCAGGCGGTCAGTGGAATCGAGAATTTCTATGCGACAGCATCAAATGACACGAGCACAGTTGCCAATTTCAGCAAGTTCTCAGGTCTAAAATCAATCACAATTTCAGGCTCCTTTACTGCTCGAACTCGCTACAGCAACCTCCTGAACTCCGGAGCGAGAACGATTGATTTTTCAGGAGTCACAGGTCCAGGCGTCTTAGCGACACCAGATAACGGTGAATTCGCCAATGAACCACTGGTTGTCACTGGCTCCACAGGCAGCGACAATCTTGCTGCAAGCCTGGGAACTGCAACGATCCGCGCTGGCAGCGGTGACGATACGATAACGGGCTCCTCGCAGTCCTCTGGCTTCTACGCCGGAGAATTAAACAACGACACCATCAACCTCCTAGCCAATAACCAACAGGACACCGTCAGCCTGGTTGGCATCACCTCTGCTGCTAACGGCGACACAATCACCGGTTTCACCGGTGCACAAGGCGTCGCCAACGGCTTTGACCTCCTCCAGTTCGACGCCGCCTCCTTCTCCAACTACACCGCTGGCTCCACCATCAACCTCATTGATCGACAAGAAGCGATCAGCCGCCGCGGCAATGCTGCGGCACTCCAAAACACCGTTTTCTTCGTCAACAACGCTCAAGATCTCGA